>JBDTNS010000065.1:0-9327 GCA_039933675.1 Chloroflexota bacterium | reverse complement strand
CTGATGGCCGCGGCCGGGCACGAGCTCAAGACGCCGACCGCGGCGATCCACAACTACCTCCAGCTAGTCGAACGACGTCTGGCGAGTGGCGACGCCGACGACGCGGCGACCTATGCCGCGCGCGCCGTGGTCCAGGCGAGACGGCTCAGCGAGCTGGTCGAACGCCTCTTCGACGTCAGCCGGATCAAGACCGGCCAGCTCGAGATCGTCGCGGAACCACTTGACCTCGTCGAGACCGTGCGGGAGGCGACCGAGGTTGCCGCGGTTCTTCCCAACGCGCCGCGGATCGACTTCGCGCCAAAGCTGGCCTCGCTGCGCGTTCGTGGTGACGCCGGCCGGCTGGGGCAGGTCTTCCTCAATCTCCTCGTCAACGCCATCGAGCACGCAGCCGAATCGCCAACCATCGACGTCACGATCCGCCGTTCGGGGCGCAACGCGATCGTCGAGGTCCGCGACCACGGCCATGGCATCGCGGCCGACGACCTGACGACCGTCTTCGAAGCCTATGGCCGGCTCGGCGATTCGCAGGGCTCGACCGGACTTGGACTGGGGCTGTTCGTCGCGCGCGAGATCGTCACCGCGCACGGCGGCTCGATCAAGGCGAGCTCGACGCTGGGGGAGGGGACGACGTTCATCGTTCAGCTGCCTGCCGGCGCCCCGCCGGCCAAGCGGCGCACGCGCAAGCCCACGGCGGCCTCGGGATGATCCGGCTGGCGATCGTGGAGGATCACCCAGCCCTCGCAGACGGTCTCGCCACGCTCATCCGCGGCTCGGCCGACGTCGAGGTCGTGGGGACGGCCCCGGACCTCGCCAGGGCCACGGCCCTGATCGAACGGGAATCGCCCGACGTCGTCCTGTGCGACATTTCGCTCGCCCACGGCGACGACGGCTTCGATCTTGTCCGGCGATTCGTCCCGAAGCCCGCGTTCATCATGCTGACCGTCGCGTCCTACCCGTCCTACCACGTCCGTGCTGTCGAGCTCGGGGCGAAGGGATACCTCTCGAAGATCGCGTCGGTCGATGAGATCCTCGATGCGATCAGGACCGTCGCCGGCGGCTCGTCTGTCTATCCGAAGGATGCCCGGCAATCGGCCGACGCCGCGCTCCGGCTGCCGACGCCGCGCGAGCTCGAGATCCTCGCGCTCATTGTCGAGGGCTCGTCGAACGTGGAGATCGCGGGCCTGCTCTCGATCCGGGTGAAGACCGTCGAGAGCCAGCTGCGCCGGCTGTTCGATCGGTACGACGTCACGAGCCGGACGGCCCTTGCCCGCCTCGCGGTGCGACAGGGCTGGATCGACGAAAGCCGCTGACCGAAATCGCCCGCGTCGGGCGGGTTTTCATCCTCGCGTGGCGGCGAGGCTTGACCTATGTTCGGCAGGCGATATTGCAAGGGTCGACCACCCACCCCGCCCCTCCGGGACGTGTGTCCCCTTTGATCTCGCAGCCCCTCGCCACCGGACGATCTAGATCGGCTGGCGAGGGGTTTACTCTGTCGCGATGTCGGGCTCGCCCTCGATCGTGACCCGCGGGATCCAGTCGAGGATCCGCGGCATCCACCAGTTCCAGTCGCCGAGCAGCGTCATCGACGCGGGCAGCAGGACGCTCCGGATCAGCGTCGCGTCGATGAACACCGCAACCGCCAGCCCGAGCCCGAGCTGCTGGATGAACACGAACTTGAGGCCGACGAAGACGGCGAAGACGACGACCATGATCGACGCGGCGCTCGTGATCACGCCGGCCGTCACGGAGATCCCCTTGGCCACCGCGGGCCGCGACGCAAGCCCGCGGTCGCGCGCCTCCTTGATCCGCGTCAGGATGAACAGGTGGTAGTCCATCGAGAGGCCGAACAGGATTGTGAAGATGAAGAGCGGGACCCAGCTTTCGATGACGCCGCTCGGCGTGATCCCCAGGGCGTTCGCGAAGCCGCCATCCTGGAAGACGAGCACGAGGACCCCGTAGGCCGCCGCCGTCGACAGCAGGTTGAGCAGGATCGCCTTGATCGGGATGACGATCGAGTGGAACGCGACGAGCATCAGCAGGAACGACAGCCCGAGGACGAACCCGAAGATCAGGGGGATGCCGTCCGCGTAGACCCCGGTGACGTCGAGCGAGTAGGCCGCGTCGCCGCTGACGTAGGCCCGGACTTCGGGGAGGCCGCCGAAGACCGAGGGTGCCAGTTGGCTCCTTGCCTGTTGGACGATCGCCCGGTTGGAGTCATCGTTTCGATTGCCGCTCATCGTGAACGAGACCATCGCCGCCTTGCCGTCGTGTGACGGCGTGACGGTGACCGGCGCGCTCAACCCGGCGATGCCGAGGCCCTCGGTCTTGAGCCGTTCGATCGCGGCCTGGGTGGCCGGCCGGTCCGCCTTTGTGACCACGACGTCGAGGGTCAGCTCGGTGCCCTGCGGCCACTTCGCGTTGAGGAGCTTGATCCCCGCCACGCCGTCGATCGAATCCGGGAACGCGGTGATGTCGGTGATCCCGGTTCGCAGGTGGAGGACCGGCGACGCGAGTGCGAGGAGGAGCGCCGTCGAAAGCACGGCCATCGGGATCGGGCGGGCCATCACCCAGGTGACGGCGCGTCCCCAGATCCCGCTGCCCTCGCGCTGCTCCGCGCGACGGTCGAGCCAGCCGATGGCGGACCGGCTCCCGCGGCTGATGGGTCCGAGCGGGAGTGCCGCGGCCAGACGCGGGAGCCAGGTGGACGGCCGGCCGGCGTTGACCCGGTCACCCAGGATCGAGAGCGTGGCGGGCAGGAAGGTGAGACTGCCGACGACCGACACGAAGACGACCGAGATCGTCCCGATCGCCATCGAGGTGAACAGCGAGACCCCCAGCGTGATAAGGCCGGCCAGCGAGATCATCACCGCGAGCCCGGAGAAGAAGACGGCCCGGCCTGCCGTGCTGCTCGAGACTTCGATCGCTCCGACGCGATCCCGGCCGGCGCGCCGCTCGACGCGGAACCGCGTGATCATGAACAGCGAGTAGTCGACGGCGACCGCGAGCCCGATGAGAACGATCAGCTGCGTCGCGTTCGGGCTGACCGGTCCGACCAGCTGGCTATAGATGCCGAGGACGCCGAACGCCGCGATGAGCGAGGTGATCGCGAGGATGAGCGGTACGACCGCCGCGACGATGGCGCCGAACGCGACGAGCAGGATGAGGAACGTCAGCGGGATCGTCAGCCGCAGCGAGGCGTCGAGTCCCTCGTTGATCAGGGCGTTGATGTCGGCGCTGATGAACGTGCTGCCGATCGCGTGGATGACGAGGTTCGGGTTTGCGGCGCGCACCTCCTGGACGATCGCCGGGACGGGTACGAGAAGCGCGGCGACGCGCGTCTTGTCGCCCGGGATGCGACCGACGATCCGCACCGTCGAGCCGTCGGCCGACACGAGGCCAGCCGCGGGTGGCGCCCGGAACGGATCGGCGAGCTGGTCGAAGGTCGGGGTCTGGACGCCGTCGATGGGCGCCGCGGCCGCGTGGAGCTTTGCGGTCAGGCCCGAAACCGCTGCCTGGAATGCGGGGTCGGCGGCGGCGCCGCCCGGGCCGCCGACGACCACGATGAGCTGCTCGTACGGGTCGTTCGTCCCGCCGGCATTGAAGACGTCGTAGGCCTCGCTCGCCTCGATCTTCCGTTCGTTCGGGTTGGCGTTGGCGTCGGCTGCCCTGATCCCGCCCATCGTCAGGCTGACGAGCAGGAGCCCGATCGTGAACGCGAACCAGGCGGCGACCACCGGCCAGCGGTGACGGGCGCTCCACATCGCGACGCGGACGGTGGCGGGCTCGCGCGGGCCACGCTCGCCGCGGGGAACGTGGCTCGACGGGCTCAGTGACATGCGCTGCAGGATACGGGGTTGGCGGCCGGACGACGATTTCGGGGTCCGGCTCGGCCGCGGTGGATGCTCCCCGTCGCGTTGGCGTCAGTAGCTGGTGTCGCCGCGTCCCGGCAGCTGCTCGGCGAGCTCGCGTTCGGCGACGGTCTTGGTGACCATGCGGCGTGCGAGCCGCTCGCCCTTGCGGCTCAGATCCGCGATCCGCGGATCGTCGCCGTCGAGCTGGGTCTTCTCGCGCTCGATCCCCGCCAATTCCGTGGCGTCGGCGGCGATGTCCTCGGCGGTTGCGCGCAGGTCGCTTTCAATATCGGCCACTTCAACCTCCCTCAAGTCCCGAAGCGAGCCCCGGGATCCAATGGCCATCCCGGTAGACGTACCACATGGTAAACGCCTCGCCGGTCAGCTCGCGCACGTGCACGACGACGTTCGGATACGCCTGGCGCAGGCGCCCCTCGAACACCGCTGGCGAGTCCATGCCTTCCGCGATGGTCGCCTCCGCAAGGGTCACGAAGTCGAGGTCATTGCGAGGGTTCAGGACGAGGGTCGGCGACAAGGTGCGCTCCCTCATACGATCGGACAAACCGTCCGATCCCAGTCCACCATGCCGGCCATTACAGAACCGTTTCGGCAATGGTTCGAAGCGTGATGCCTGCGCGTCCTCGCCGGCCGGATTCGTCAGCCCGAGATCTCGGCCCGCTCAGTGAAGAGTGCCGTGACGAGCAGCGCACCGATCAGCCAGGCGGCCACGACGACGAGCGCCGTATCGGGGTCGAGCCGAACCGGCGCCGGCCCGCCGCCGCCCCCGCCGAACTGACCCGATGTCGCAACCACCGCGGTCGCCGCGTTGAATGGCATGAACTTCACGATGTTGGGCAGAAAGATCGAGGCGAACTGCTCGCCGAAGTAGACCGCGATCCCGACCCCGATCCCGGCGAGCTGGCTGCGGGCCAGCGTCGCGATCGCGTAGCCCAGCGCGCACGCCTCCGCGAGCGCGAGCCAGCCGCGAAGGAGCAGGGGCGGCAGCTTGCCCAGCGTCGCGCTGTCATCGATCCCGGTCGTCGGGACACCGGCGAGCCCGGCCGCCACGATCGTCACGACGAGGCCGATCGCGAACGCGATCAGCAGTCCGATCCCGACCATGACGCTGATCGCCGCGAACGACAGCAGCTGATAGCGACTCCGGCTCTCACCGCGGGCGACCGCGGCCTTGAGCGTGCCCCACGTCCACTCGGAGCCGGCGATCGCGGCCCCGAAGATCATCGCGAAGAGCCCTCCGAGTCCGAGGATGAACGACAGGAGAAGGGTGTAGGCACCGGGGAACGTCACGAGGAGGAGCGCCGCCTGGCCCCCGTTCCCGGCGGCCGCCGCCTGTTTCGCCGTGGCGCCGACGGCGAGGTAGATGAGCGCCAGGAGACCCACCAGCAGCCCGAGCGTGACAAACGTCGCCGGCCGTCGGACGAGCTTTCTCAGGCCGACCACGAAGAGCCTCATGGCGTCCCTCCAGCGCCCGGGCGGGGAGCGGGTGCGGCGCTCGCGCCCGCGACGCCGAATGTCCCCTCGCGATCGTTCGATCCGTCGCCGCCGGTCAGCTCGAGGAAGAGCGACTCGAGATCGCTGCCGGTCTCGAGTCCCGACGCGTAGATCCCGGCCGTCGCGAGCGCCCGGTTGACCTCAGCGGCGCGAGCCGGAGCGATGTGGATCGAGAGCCAGCCGCCGTCTCCGTCGGCCTTTGCTCCCGCACCGCCCGCGGCGAGGGCGTCGAGCACTCGCATCGCGCCGCCCACGTCGGCCACGGGGACCCGGACGCGGACGACGCCCTCGCCCTGGAGGAGCTGCTGGATCGGACCTTCGCGAACGAGCCGTCCGGCGGCCACGATCCCGAGGACGTCGGCGAGCTGCTCGACCTCACCGAGAATGTGGCTCGACACGAAGACCGTCTTGCCCGAGGCGGCGAGTTGCCTGAGCGTCGCCCGCATCGCCACGATCCCCGCCGGGTCAAGGCCGTTCGACGGCTCATCGAGGAGGAGCAGGCGCGGGTCGCTGAGCAGCGCGGCCGCGATGCCGAGTCGCTGCTTCATCCCGAGCGAGTAGGTCTGCACCTTGTCGCGCGCCCGATCGCGGAGACCGACGAGCTCGAGCAGCTCCTCGATCCGGGAGCGCGGCGTCGGTGCCCCGGCGGCGGCCAGGGCGCGCAGGTTCTCGCGCGCCGAGAGGTATGGGTAGAACGACGGCGATTCGATGAGCGCGCCGACCTCGAAGAGGCGCCGCCGATCCCGCCGGCCGAATGGCTGGCCGAGAATCTCGATGGTGCCCGCGTCGGGATGGATGAGGCCGGTCAACAGACGCATCGTCGTCGTCTTGCCCGCGCCGTTGGGGCCGAGGAAGCCGTAGACGACGCCCGACGGGACCGTGAGGTCGAGCCCGGCCAGCGCAGTCTGCGATCCGTAGCGCTTCTGGAGCCCGCGCGTGGCGAGCGCGAGGCCTTCGGTCATGCAGCCGTGTCGCCGCCGTCGCCCTCGGTCGCGCCCTCGCCGTCCGCCGCGGGCGGGGCGGTCTCGATCGCGCTCTGGTGGCTCACCTCGATGAGCGTCGGCCTGTCGTCGCGCTCCTTCCAGCGCGTCTCGAGCAGGACCGTCTCGGTCTCGCCAACGAGGCGGAGGACGACGGTGAAGCCCGATCCGCCGCCTCGCTCGATCGATTCGATCGTGGCCTCGGTGGACGGCAGGGGAAAGAGGATCAGGACCTCGCCGAGGTTCTGGCGCAGCTCCTTGCTGAAGTCCTCGGTCGCGACACCGACGTCGCCGGCGACGAGGGCGGCGCACAGCGCCTCGGCGCGCTCTCGAACCTGGGGTTCTTCCATTGGGCATGCCTCTGCGGCGTCGGATGAACCGTGCCATCCGGGCGTTCACTGTACGACACCCGCGCCACTGACGCGCGTCCGCGCCCCACGGCCCCCGGAGGGTCGAAATACCCCCATGGGGTATTGACAAAGGGGTTGACAAATCGGGTTTCCTAGGTCGATACTTGCCACTGATGGGCTTGTCAAGACTTGACAGGCCTACAGTCATGTCCGGGTCCGGGAGGCGCTGTTTGGCGGTCGGTGTTGCAGCGGAAGTGAAGACCAGGCTGTCCGCCGTCGACGTGGTCGGCGAAACGGTCAGCCTGAAGAAAGCCGGTACGACCTACAAGGGGTTGTGCCCGTTCCACGGCGAGAAGACACCGTCGTTCGTCGTCACCCCGAATCGCGAGAGCTGGCACTGCTTCGGCTGCGGGCTGGGCGGGGACATCTTCAGCTTCGTCATGCAGCGCGACGGGGTCCTCTTCCCCGAGGCGCTGCGGACGCTCGCCCAGCGGGCCGGCGTCGAGATCGACGAGCGGACGAAGCACGAGGACGCCCACAAGGCACGTCTCCGCCAGGTCCTCGACAGCGCGATCGCGTTCTACCACGCGGTGCTCACCAATTCGAAGGCGGGGACGACCGCGCTGGACTACCTGCACGGCCGCGGCTTCATGGACGAGACGATCGAGACGCATCAGCTCGGTTGGGCACCGGGTGGCTGGGACCAGATGACCCGGGCGCTCGGTACGAAGCGGGACGTCCGCCCCGATGAGCTCGTCGAGGCCGGGCTCGCCTCGCCGCGCCAGGGTGGCCGGGGTGGCGTCTACGACCGCTTCCGCGCGCGCGTCCTCTTCCCGATCCGCGATCAGAACGGTCACGCGGTCGGGATGGGCGGACGCCTGCTCGAGGGCGACGGGCCGAAGTACCTCAACTCACCGGCGACGCCGCTCTTCGACAAGAGCCGGACGCTCTATCTCATCGACAAGGCCAAGGGCCCGATCCGCAAGACCGGGCAGGCCGTCATCGTCGAGGGCTACACGGACGCGCTCATCGCCCACCAAGCCGGTTTCGAAAACGTCGTGGCCAGCCTCGGCACGGCGCTGACGCCCGGTCAGGTCGCGTTGCTGACGCGGTATACATCGCGAATCGCGCTCGCCTACGACGTTGACGCGGCGGGAGAAAAAGCCGGCGCGGTGGGAATGACCAACCTGGTTGGACTGATCAGCCAACTCCAGGGCGATACGTCCGGCGTCAAACTCGAGGATGTGCGCGTCGCTCGACTACCCGACAACAAGGATCCCGACGAGGTGATTCGCGAGTCCGCCGACCTGTGGGAAGCGGCCGTAAGCCACGCAAAGCCTCTTCTTGAGTATCTGATCGATCTTCATATCAGCCGCTTTGATCTGAAGACAAGTTCTGGCCGGATCGGATTTGTGGAATCCGTGATGCCCGCGATTCGAGCGGTAACCGACCCCCTTCGTCGCGACGAGGCACTGGGCCAGATCCGGTTGGCATCCGGCGTCGAGGACCGCGTCCTGCGGCAAGTGCTCGACCGACCGGCCCGGAATCCCATCAGCGATGGTCGCAACGGGGAGTCCCGGATGACCGCGGACGCGATCCTGTCGTCGCCGGACGCGCTGCCGGTCCACGACATCCTGCGCGCGATCACGCCGGTCGAATCCGAGCTGCTGCGGCTCCTCCTGCTCGTCCCCGACGAGCAGCTGCGTGTCGTAAACGAGCTCGGCCCGGACCAGCTGCCGAGCACGGTTGCGCGCGAGCTCTTCCGGGCGATCGTCTTCCAGCGGGCCCCGAACGACGAGGGGGTCCACCCGCCGTTCGATGGCGCGGCGCTCCTGCTCGCGCTCGATGACGAAACGGCGGCGCTCGCCCGCGCGTTATATGCCAAGCCGGGTCCGGACGCGCGCGGGCTCGACCCGGCGCACCTGGACTACGAGATCACCCGCCTCCTGCTCGAGCTGGAGGACGACCAGCTGCGCGAACGCAGCGACTACAACGAGGCCGCCCAGGGGGAGGCCGAGCGTGCCGGCGATCGCGATGCGATCTCCCGGCTGCTGCTCGAACGACGTCAGATCAACGAATCGCGCCTGTCTCTCGACCGGCGCCGAGACCAGACCCGGCTGCTCGCCAGCCACCGGAGGTAACCCATGTCTGCAGATCCCCTCGACAAGCAACTCGTCGACGCCGTCCTGTCACGACCGCGTCGCGCCAAGGCCGACCTCGAAGAAGCCAAGCTCGCCGGCCTCCGCCCGTCCCGGCCGAAGGCGGGCGTCGCCGTCGCCGGTGACGACGATGACGACGATGACGACGTCGGTCTCGGTTCCAGGGCGGCCGGGGACGGTGCCGATGTCGGGATCGTCGTAGTCGCCGAGGACGGAGTCGCCGACCCTGCCGCCAAGCTGCCGGCCGATGCGCCGGCCAAGCTCGACCCCAAGGAGGTCGAGGAGCCCTCCGCCGAGGAGCTCGAGGCGATCTCGGCCGACATGATCGGGATCGACGACCCGGTCCGGATGTACCTCAAGGAGATCGGCAAGGTCGCCCTGCTGACCGCCGAGGAAGAGGTCGTCCTGGCCAAGGCCATTGAGCTCGGCGAGCAGCTCGTCGAGGCGCCCTGGAAGGGGATCGTCTCGCTCCACG
>JBDTNS010000064.1:0-9340 GCA_039933675.1 Chloroflexota bacterium | reverse complement strand
GCCGCGCGCTGGCCGGCGCAGGCCGTCCCGGCGACGTCATCTGCCTGTGGGGCGAGCTCGGCGCGGGCAAGACCCACCTCGCCAAGGCGTTTGGGGCGGGGCTCGGGGTGACCGACACGATCACCTCCCCGAGCTACATCCTGATGGCCGAGTACGAGGGCCGGCTGCCGCTCTTTCACCTCGACCTCTACCGGCTGAACGATGCCGTCGACGCGCTCGCCGGCGGACTCATCGATGATCGCCAGGCGGGCGGGGTCACGCTCATCGAGTGGCCGGACCGGCTCGGTCGTGCGCTCCCGGCCGAGCGACTCGACGTTGTGATCGACGGCTCCGGCGACGAGCCGCGCGAGGTCACGCTGCGGGCGCACGGGGAAGGCCCGCGCCGCTACCTCGAGGCTGTCCCGTGAGCGGCGGGGCCGGTGGGGACGGAGGAACAGATCCGCCCGTCATCCTCGCCCTCGATAGCGCGACGACCCGCATCGTCGTGGCGGTCGGCACGCTGACCGGCACCCCGATCGAGACGACCGAGTGGCCGGCCGGCTATCGGCACGGAGAGACACTCCTGCCCGCGGTCGATTCCCTCCTGCGCCGGCTCGGGATCGGCCGCGAGCGCCTGGCCGCAATCGTGGTCGGGACCGGGCCGGGGGCGTTCACCGGCCTTCGGGTCGGGATCGCGACCGCGAAGGGCCTGGCCCATGCCCTGGGCGTGCCGATCATCGGGGTCTCGACCGCCGACGCGCTCCTTGCGGGCGCCCCGGACGGTGCCCTCCTCCTGCTGCCCGCCGGTCCGTCCGATCGGATCGTGGCCGGACGGGGAAGACCGGCCACGCTCGTGACCTCCGGGGAAGAGCCCGCGGTCGCGCCGGGCGATCATCTGGTTGCGGTGGATCTCCCCGGGCGGGCGCCGGCGGATGCGCTCGAACGCGGCGACGCGGCCCGCGCGAGGCTCGGCGTCGCGCTGCTCGAGCTCGGTGCCGCACGCCTGGCCGGCGGCGATGTCGACGATCTCGCCCGGCTCGTCCCCGACTACGTCACGCTGCCGCGCGGGGTCCGGTCGGTCGACGGGGAGGTGGCATGGTCGCGCGACCCCCGATGAAGCTGCTCATCGAGCCGATGCATCTCGACGACCTGCCGGCCGTCCACGCCATCGAGCAGGCGAGCTTCGACGCGCCGTGGCCGCCCGAGGCCTACCGCAACGACCTCGAGACGAACCGGCTCGCCCAATACCTCGTCGCCCGGGTCGGCGACGAGATCGCGGCCTACGGCGGGATGTGGCTGATGGTCGACGAGGGCCACATCATCACGTTCGCGGTCCATCCCGACTGGCGCCGCCAGCACATCGGCGAGCGGCTCCTGCTCGCCTTCCTCGACCTGGCGCGCGATCGGGGCGCCCACGAGGCGACGCTCGAGGTCCGCCTCTCGAACCTGCCGGCCCGCCGGCTCTACGAGAAGTTCGGCTTCCGTCCCGTCGGGCTCCGCCCGCGCTACTACAGTGACAACGGCGAGGACGCCCTGATCATGACGACCTCGCCGCTCGCCGACGCGGCGCTGCGCGAGCGGATCGCCCGGCTGCGCGCCGCCGTCGATGCCGCCCCGGCGCCGTCCCGTTCCAACGCGGAACCGGCGTGAGGGACGGGTCGTGAGCGGCGGGCTCGTCGTCGCCATCGAGTCGTCGTGCGACGAGACGGGGATCGCGCTGATCGAGGACGGGTCGCTGATCCGCAGCAACGTCGTCGCCTCGCAGGTCGCCCTGCACGCGCCGTCCGGCGGGATCGTCCCCGAGGTCGCCGCGCGCGCGCACCTGCGCTGGATCGTCCCGGTCCTCGACGAGGCGCTCGGCGACGCGGGCGCCGGGTGGGACGACATCGAGGCGGTCGCGGTCACCTGCGGGCCGGGGCTGGCGGGCTCGCTCCTGGTCGGGATCAACTTCGCCAAGGCGCTCGCGTGGGTCCACGAGCGGCCGCTCGTCGGGGTCAACCACCTCGAGGGCCACGTGTATGCCGCCTGGCTGCGCGACCCGGGCGCCCCCGACCGCCCGGACCCGGTCTTCCCGCTCGTCGCGCTCGTCGTCTCGGGCGGCCACACCTTCCTCGCCGAGATGCGCGACCACCTCGCCTACCGGCTGCTCGGCACAACGCTCGACGACGCCGCGGGCGAGGCGTTCGACAAAGTCGGGCGGCTGCTCGGGCTCGGCTATCCCGGCGGCCCCGCGATCGAGCGGGCGGCCGAGGCCGCGACGCGACACGACCGTGTCTTCCCCCGGGCCTGGCTCGGCAACTCGTACGACCTCAGCTTCTCGGGGCTCAAGACGGCAGCGCGCCGGATCGTGGTAGCGGCACGGGCCGACGCCGGCCTGGCGGAGATACCCGAGGCGCCACTCCCCGACGATGTCGTCGCCGAGCTCGCGTGGGGCTTCCAGGACGCGGTGGTCGACGTCCTCGTGACGAAGACGATCCGTGCAGCCGAGGCGACCGGCGCCCGGTCGATCGTGATGGGCGGTGGGGTCGCCGCCAATGCGGCGCTGCGTGCCCGCCTCGCCCGCGAAGCGGAGGCGCTCGGACTCCCACTCGTCGTGCCGCGACCGGCGCTGTGCACCGACAACGGGGCGATGATCGGGGCAGCGGGCGCGCGCCGGTTCGCCGCGGGCGAGCGTGCCGGCCTCGACCTCGACGCTCGGCCGTCGTTGCCCCTGGCCAGGCGGTGAGCGCCCCGCGGGCACCACGTGTCGACCCCGACGCAGTCCGCGCCACGCTCCGCACGGCCGGCCTGCGCGCCCGCCACGGCCTCTCCCAGAATTTCCTTGCCGACCCCGACGTCCTCGATGCGATCCTGGCCGAGGCGGACCCGCCGCCCGGTCGCCGCATCCTCGAGATCGGCCCGGGTCTCGGGCTCCTGACCGGCGGCCTCCTGGCGGCCGGCGCGGATGTGACGGCGGTCGAGCTCGATCGCGGGCTGGCCGCCTTCCTGCGCGAGCGGTTCGATGGCCTCGAGACGCTCCGCCTGATCGAGGGCGACGCGCTCGATCAGGACCTCGTCCATCTCGTCGAGCCGCCGTACGACGTCGTCGCGAACCTGCCGTACCACATCACGAGCCCGATCCTCCATGCGCTCCTCGGGAAGCCGCCGCGGCCGGCACGGCTCGTGCTCATGGTCCAGCGCGAGGTCGCCGAGCGGATCGCCGCGCCGCCCGGGAAGATGAGCTACCTGTCGGTCTTCGTGCAGTACCACGCGAAGGTCCGGATCGCCTTCGCGGTCCCGCCAGCCGCCTTCGAACCGGCGCCCGCGGTGGAATCGGCGGTGATCGTCGTCGAGCCGTACGACGCGGACGACCGGCTCGATGCGGCGACCGAGGACGAGCTGTGGCGGCTCGTCCAGGCCGCGTTCCGCGAGCGCCGCAAGATGATCCACAACGTGCTTTCGCGGCAGCTGCCGTTCGATGCCGGACGGATCGGTGCCGCGCTCGCGATGGTCGGGATCGATCCCGAACGCCGCCCGCAGACGCTCGCGGTCGGGGAGTGGCTCGCCTTGCGCGAGGCGCTCGGCCCGATCGGCCAGGATGGGCGCGGCCGGCGCGGCGGCCAGTGAACGCGACGCGCGACCCGCTTCGGCGGCTCTCCCCGGTGATCCGGCTTGCCCCGGCGAAGCTCAACCTGACGCTCGCCGTCGTCGGGCGGCGGGACGACGGCTACCACACACTCCATTCGGTCTTCGTCCCGCTCACGCTTGCCGACCGGCTCAGCCTCGCCCCGCTCGGGGGCGCTGACGACACGCTCCACGTCAGCGGGCTCGACGCCGGGCCACTCCGCGACAACCTCGTCTTTCGTGCGCTCGCGGCGGCGCGTGCCGCGGTCGGCGGCGGCTGGGCGGGCGGTACGGGATCGGGGCCGGCACCCGCCCTGGCGACGCGGCTCGACAAGCGGATTCCGGTCGCCGCCGGGCTCGCGGGCGGCTCATCGGACGCGGCCGCGACGCTCGATGGCGCGCTCGAGGCGTGGGGCGCCGAGCTCGACGACTCGGCCCGACACGCCGTCGCGGCCCGGCTCGGATCCGACGTCCCATTCTTCCTCGTGGGCGGCCCGGCGCTCGTCGAGGGGCGTGGCGAGCGGGTCGCGCCGCTCGACGGTCTGCGCGGCACGCCGGGCGTCGTCCTCGTCACGCCGCAGATCGCGGTCGCGACGCCCGACGTCTTCGCCGCGTTCGATGCGATCCGGAGCCACGGCGACGGCGCCGTCCGGCTCACCTCGGCGCACCTGGCCGAGGAGCTGCGCTCCGGGCTGACCGCGGAGAACCTCATCGCACGTGCCGGGGTGCTTGCCTCGGCCAACGACCTGCTCCCGGCCACGGCGCTCGTCGTGCCGGCGCTCGTGCCGTTCAAGCGGGCCCTGAGCCGCCTCCTGACGCGCCCGATCGGGCTCTCCGGCTCGGGTCCGACGCTCTGGGCGCTCTATCCTTCCGAGAGCGCGGCCGCCGAGGGCGCCGCGCTCGTGCGAGCCGCCCTCGACGACGGTGGGCTCGACGCTCCCGGATCGTCGGCGCCGTTCGTCCTCGCCACGGCCATCGCCAGTCGCCACCAGCAGGGGAGAGAACCATGACCCGTCAAGCGGTCTCGACCGCGGGCGCGCCCGCCGCCATCGGTCCGTACAGCCAGGGGATCGCCGTCGACGGCTTCTTCTTCAGCGCAGGTCAGGCGGCCCTCGACCCCGCGACAGGAATCCTCGTCGAGGGCGGGATCGAGCCCGAGACCGAGCGCGTCATGGCGAACCTGACCGCCGTCCTCGACGCCGCGGGGGCCTCGTGGGGCGACGTCGTGAAGACGACGATCTTCCTCGTCGACATGGCCGACTTCGCGACCGTGAACGCGATCTATGGCCGGTTCGTCGGCGATCCGCCGCCGGCCCGTTCGACGGTCGGCGTGGCGGCGCTCCCCAAGGGCGCACGCGTCGAGATCGAGCTCATCGCCCGTCTCGGTTGACACCCTCACAGAGGCACCCCTACGATGCCCCGACCCACTGATGACTGCTGATCCCACCGCGCCGGGCCCCGATCGGGTCAAGAGCGTCCGCCGCTCCACGACCGCCGCCCGACGGCGCCGCCCCACGTGAACCCCCCAAGTCCCGGATCGACCCGCGGCACGGTCGCGGTCGTGATGGCGGCCGGGCTCGGCACGAGGATGCGGTCCAGCCTGCCCAAGGTGCTCCACCTGCTCTGCGGGCGGCCGATGCTGGCGTACGTCCTCGATGCCTGGTCGAGCACCGCCGACGACTCATCTGGCGAACCCCCGATCGTCGTCTATTCGCCGCCCGTCGCCAGCGTGACCGAGGTCTTCGCCGATCGCGCCGCCTTTGCCCTCCAGGCCGAGCCGCGCGGGACGGGTGACGCGGTTCGGGCCGCCCTCGCCGCCGTCCCGCCCGACGCGCGCGAGGTCCTCGTCCTGTCGGGCGATGTCCCGCTCGTCACGGGCACCGATCTCGAGGCTATTCTCGAGGCGCGCCGCGAGGACGACGCCGCGATCGCGCTGGCGAGCGTCTTCGCCGCCGATCCGGCGCAGCTCGGGCGCGTCGTGCGGAGCGAGTTCGGGACGGTCGAGCGGATCGTCGAGGCGCGCGACGCCACACCCGACGAGCTGGCCGGCAACGAGACGAACGCGGGACTCTACGCCTTCGACGCCGTCTGGCTGCGCCGACGGATCGAGGGACTGACGCCGTCCGCGGCGACCGGCGAGTTGTACCTCACCGATCTCGTGCGGTTCGCCCGCGAGGACGGCCGGATCGTCGCCGCCGTCCCGTTCGATGACGACGGCCGGTTTGACGGGATCAACGATCGTGCGCAGCTCGCGGCGGCCGAATGGAGTCTGCGCGTCCGGCTCAACGAGGCGCACATGCGCAACGGCGTGACGATGCACGACCCGTCGACCGCGTACCTCGACTGGGGCGTCGATCTGGGGTCGGACGTCACGCTCGAGCCAAACGTCATCCTCCGCGGCGCGACGCGCGTCGGCGACGGCTCGGTGATCGGTGCCGGGAGCCAGCTTGTCGACGCCACCATCGGGGCCCGCGTCCGGGTCTGGGCAAGCATCGTCGAGTCATCGCTCATCGGCGACGACGCGACCGTCGGTCCGTTCAGCCACCTTCGACCGGGGAGCGTCGTCGGTCGCGGCGCCGAGGTCGGCAACTTCGCGGAGCTCAAGAACACGCATCTCGGTGCGGGCACGAAGCAGCACCACATGAGCTACCTCGGCGACGCCCGCATCGGCGAGGGCGTCAACATCGGCGCCGGCGCGATCACCGCCAACTACGACGGGGCACGGAAGCATTCGACCATCATCGGCGACGGCGCGTTCATCGGCGTCGACACGATGCTCATCGCCCCGATCAGTGTGGGCGAGGGCGCGCGCACCGGAGCCGGTGCGGTCGTCACGCGCGATGTCCCGCCCGGCAAGCTTGCCGTCGGCGTCCCGGCGCGGATCCGTGAGCCGCGGGCGAAACCGGACGCCGCGGAGACCGCCGGCCCGGACGCCACAGCCGCCACGGCCGCCCTGCCAGAGGAGCCGGCCGACTAGATGGATACCATCCTCCAGCTCGTCGTCATCGTCATCCTGACGCTGTTCGAAGCGGTCTTCGTCGCGGCTGAGATCGCACTCGTCACGATCCGCCGGACGCGGATCGAACAGCTCGCCGAAGAGGGCAACGCGAACGCCCGCCGCGTCAGACACCTCGTGGCTTCGCCTGGCCGCTTCCTGGCGGTCACCCAGATCGGCCTGACCTTCCTGGGGTTCCTCGCCTCGGCCTACGCGGCGGTCAACCTGACGACGAGCCTCCAGAGGGCATTCGAGATGACCAGGCTGCCGATCCTCGCCACCTCGGCCGAGCCGCTCGCGCTGATCATCGTGACGCTCCTCCTGAGCCTGTTCACGATCGTCTTCGGCGAGCTCGTGCCGAAGAGCCTTGCGCTCGCGCACACGGAGCAGTTCGCGCTGCGCTTGAGCGGCCTCATCGTCGTCTTGTTGCGCGTCCTCGGACCGCTCGTCGCCGTCCTCACGGCGATCACCACAAACGTCGCCCGGGTGCTCGGCGCGGGCGACCAGGCGCAGGGCGTGATGAGCACAGAAGAGCTCAAGATTCTCGTCGAACGCGGCGGCGAGCAGGGGATCCTCGAGGCCGAGGAAGAGCAGATGATCCACGCGGTCATCGAGCTCGGCGACCAGCGCATCCACGAGGTCATGGTTCCTCGCATCGCGATGGTGACCCTCGCCGCGAGTGCCTCGCTCGAGGAGGCGATCGACACCGTCATCGAGGAGGGGCACAGCCGGATCCCGGTCTACGAGGAGACGATCGACGAGATCATCGGGATCCTCTACGCCAAGGACCTCCTGCCGTTCCTCAAGGGCTCCGTCTCCGAACGCCCCGCGCTCCGCTCGATCCTGCGCACGCCGGTCTTCGTCCCCGAGTCGATGAGCGTCGACGACCTGCTCCACGAGTTCCAGCGCCGCAAGGTCCATATCGCGATCGTCCTCGACGAGTACGGCGGGACGGCCGGTCTGGTGACGATCGAGGACCTCCTCGAGGAGATCGTCGGTGAGATCCAGGACGAGTACGACGAGGAGGAACCGCTCATCGTCCGCATCTCGGAGGACGAGGCGCGGATCGACGGTCGCGCCGATGTCGACGACCTCGCGGAGATGTTCGACATGAACTTGGGGCTCGAGGACGCCGACCAGTACGACACCGTCGGCGGGTTGATCTACCACCGGATCGGCGGCGTTCCGAAGCCGGGCGACCAGGTCATCGTCGGCAACCTCACCCTGACCGTCGAGACGACCGACGGACGGAGGGTCGGGAAGGTGCTCGTCGTTCGCGAGCACAGCGGCGAAGGCCCCGAGGACGACGAGGCGGACCGCTAGGGCCACCCCGGTTCAGGCGAGTGACGCGCCCGGCGCGCTCGGGTCAGGCGCTGATGACCGAGACGATGATCTCCTCGAGCCGGGCGCGGGCGGCGCGCTCGACCACGCCGGCCGCGTCGAGCTCGGCGAGCGCCTCGTCGCGATAGCGGCGGGCCTGGTCGCGGGTGTACTCGCGGGCGCCGGAGCGCTCGAGGATCTCGACGATCTCCGCGACTTCGGCCGTGGTCGGGTCGCTGCTCGCATAGAGCGAGGCGAGTCGTCCGCGGTCGTCGGGGCCGGCGTGTTCCCAGGCGTAGATGACCGGTAGGGTCTTCTTGCGGTTGGCGACGTCCGACGGTTCCTTGCCGGTCGTCCGTTCCGGGCCCCAGATGCCGAGCAGGTCGTCATTGAGCTGGAAGGCCAGACCCAGCGCCCAGCCGAACGCCCGGTAGCGGGCGATGACCGCTTCGTCGCTCGTGGCCAGCAGCGCGCCGGATTCGATCGAGGCGGCGATCAGGGCGGCCGTCTTGCGCCCGATCATGTCGAAGTAGAGCTCGACGCTCATCAACTCGTTCGACGCGCTCACCGCGATGTCGATGTACTGCCCCTCGCACAGGGCAAGGCAGGTCTCGTCGTACAGGCGCATGAGGCGCAGGACCGTATGGTCCGGAAAGCCCAGGTCTGTCAGGCGGTGGAGCGCGATCCGCGACAGGCTGAACATCGTGTCGCCAGTGTTGATGGCCTGCGGCACGCCGTGGAGCGTCCAGAGCGTAGGCCGGTGGCGCCGCTCGACGTCGCCGTCCTCGATGTCGTCGTGGACGAGCGAGAAGTTGTGGCCGAGCTCGACCGCGGCGGCGCCCGGGAGCGCCCGCTGGTGCTCGCCGGTGATGCTGGCGTAGGCGAGGAGGCCGAGGAGCGGGCGCATCCGCTTGCCGCCCGACGCCCCCGATCCGTCGAGGGCGAGGTGGTAGCGGACCATCTCGTAGAGCCCGTGGGTCGAGGGATCGCGGTCGCGCACGAGCCTGACGATCTCGCCTTCGGTATCGGCGATGAGGGCGGCGAGGTCGATCTCGGGGGACACGGTCGTCATCCTGCCCCGAGTGTACACGAAACGTGTACCGCACAGGTAGCCTGATTGGGTCGTCCGGGCCCCCTACGTGACGGCGCCGGTGCGGGGGACGCGACCGCACCGGCGCCTGTCGGTTGGTACGGTGACCGGGACCCGCTGGATCACTCCGGGCGCGTCCGGTGGTACCGTCGCGGCGATGCCCATCCCGCGCCGTTACACGACCGATGCCATCGTCCTCTCACGGTTCGATCTCGGCGAGGCGGACCGAGTCCTGACCCTCATCACGCCCGGTATCGGCAAGCTCAAGGCGATCGCCAAGGGCGTCCGGCGACCGACCTCGCGGCTCGGCGGCAGCCTCGAGCCGTTCGCCGAGCTCAACCTCGGGCTGGCGC
>JBDTNS010000063.1:0-9380 GCA_039933675.1 Chloroflexota bacterium | reverse complement strand
CCGTCGCCCATCGCCTCGAAATGCTCGCGACGGAAGACGTTGACGTTGCCGGTGGCGGTGATGAACAGCTCGCCCCAGCGGGCGGCCTCGGCGGCGTTCATGACCTGGTAGCCATCCATGAGCGCCTCGAGGGCGCGGACCGGGTCGACCTCGATGACCGCCACGTGCGCGCCGTGACCGGCCATCCGCGAGGTGATCCCCTTGCCCACCCAGCCGTAGCCGGCGACGGCGACCTTGCGTCCGGCAATCAGGATGTTCGTCGCCCGCAGGATCCCGTCGAGCGTGCTCTGGCCGGTCCCGTAGCGATTGTCGAAGAGATGCTTGGTCTGTGCCTCATTCACGGCGATGACCGGGAAGCCGAGCGCGTTGTCGGCGGCCATCGCGCGCAGCCGGATGACGCCCGTGGTCGTCTCCTCGGTGCCGGCGAGGACTTCCCTGACCTGGGCGGGGCGGGTGCTGTGGAGGAGCGAGACGAGGTCGCAGCCGTCGTCCATCGTGAGCTGCGGTCGCGTGTCCGCGACGGCCTCGAGGTGCGCGTAGTAGGTGTCCCGATCCTCGCCGCGGCGCGCATAGACAGCGATCCCATACTCGGCGACGAGCGCTGCCGCGACGTCGTCCTTGGTCGAGAGCGGGTTGCTCGCCGCGAGGACGACGTCGGCGCCGCCCGCCTTGAGCGTGCGCATCAGGTTGGCCGTCTCGGTCGTGACGTGGAGGCACGCCCCGATGCGAAGCCCATCGAGCGGCCGGTCGCGCTCGAAGCGTTCGCGGATGAGGCGCAGGACGGGCATCTCGCGCTCGGCCCATTCGATCCGGCGGATCCCCTCGCCAGCGAGACCGAGGTCGGTGACGTCGTGGGCGGGCGAGGCGCTGGCGGTAGTCATCGAGCGTCGATCTCCTTGCGATTGAAGAGCCGTCGGAACGGAGCGGCGAGATCGGCCCACGGCGAACCGAGTCGATGGACGAGCCGCTCCTCGAAGCGCATGTGCTCCTGGTACCCGAGGCGGCGGTAGGCGTTGAGGGCCGGCGGGTTGTCCGCGCGGACGTTGAGGACCACCTCGTCGCACGTTCGGAGGAGGTCCGCGGTTACCGCACCGGTCACCGCCGTCGCAAATCCCCGACCACGGTAATCGATGTGGGTCAGGACGTTGCCCACGACCGCGAGACGCGCCGCCTGGCTGATGACGTGGGTCCCCGCCGCGGCGACGAGCTGGCCGTTGACGCGGAGTCCGTAGTAGACGCCCTCGCCGATCGCGCTCGAGGGAAGCCACGACGCGAAGCCGAGCTGGTAGAGCCGGTTGAGGTCGCCGATCTCGACGGGGAGCAGCCGTTGCACCGTCGCGGGATACGGCCGAAAGTGTGCGCGGTCGACCCACATCCGGACCATCGACGGGCCGGCGTCGACGCGGTAGGCGGTCTCGATCACGGGCAGGACAGGCGCCGGGACCGCGACATAGGCGACGCGCGGCCGGATCAGGTCGCGCAGGATGACCGCGATCCCGTCGTCGCGACCCATGGCGAAGAGCGGCTGCGGAGTGGGGCCGTTGTATTCGAGGACGAGCGCAACCGGCGCGTCGCCGTCCCACGCCATCCCCCAGCGCGTTCGCGAGAACTCGCGCTCCTCGAGATCGCAGATCGCGTACGCGGCATACCGTCGGTCGCGATCGAGATAGGCCCGGATGGCCGGCCTGTCCGTCGTCGCTCGCGCGACGATCGAACCGCGCCGGCCGACGACGACGGTGGCCATCAGTCGGACACGTCGGTTGCATCGGCCGCAGTGGCCGGAACGGCGGGGGTGGCCAGATCGGCCGGCGCCGGAACCCTGGGCGGCGGCCGGTGGCCCGGCATCGCGGCCCAGCGGGCCTGCGCCCGGTCGGTTGCTTCGCGCAGACCGCCGTCGAACGGCCCGCGGAGGACGCCCTCCTCGGTCACGATTCCGCTGATGAGCTCGGCCGGGGTGACATCGAAGGCCGGGTTCCGCACCTCGGTGCCGGGCGGCGCGACCCGCACTCCACGGAACTCGAGGACCTCGTCGTCGGGCCGCTGCTCGATCGCGATCAACGAGCCATCGGGTGTCCCGAGGTCGACCGAGCTGGTCGGCGCGCAGACATAGAACGGAACGCCGTGGCGCGCGGCGAGAACCGCGAGCGTGTACGTTCCCACCTTGTTCGCCGTGTCGCCGTTGGCCGCGATACGGTCGGCGCCGACGAGGATGACGTCAACCTCGCCGCGCGACATGAGGAACCCGGCCGCCGTGTCCGCGATGAGGGTGTGCGGGACACCCGCCTGGGCGAGCTCCCAGGTCGTGAGGCGCGCGCCCTGGAGATACGGTCGCGTCTCGTCGACCCAGACGTGGACCGGGCGCTCGGCGTGGTGCGCCGCCTGGACGACTCCGAGCGCGGTCCCGTACTGGCCGCAGGCGAGCGGGCCGGTGTTGCAATGGGTGAGGATCCGGACCGGGCGACCGTCGGGCGCCGGAAGGATCTCGAGGCCAAAGCCCGCCAGCCGGCCATGATCGGTCGTGGCCTCGAAGACGATTGCGTTCGCTTCGGACCGCATTGCGTCCGCGATGGCGTCGCCGTCATCCGACAGCTCGCCGATCTCCTCGTAGCGGGCCATGACGCGCTCGACTGCCCAGCGCAGGTTGATGGCCGTCGGTCGCGCGCCGGCGAGCGCCTGGGCCGCGCCCCGGAGCGTCGCCCTGCGCGCGTACGGCTGACCGCCACGCTGCTTGTCTGCGGTCATCGCCAGCCCGATCGCGGCGACCTGGCCGATGGCCGGCGCACCACGGATGACCATCTCGCGGATTGCGTAGGCGACCTCGCCAGCCGACCGGCATTCGTACTCGACGAGCGCGTCGGGGAGCCGCCGCTGGTCGATCAGGTAGAGGACGCCGACATCCTCGCGGAACGCAGTCCGGAATCCGGTCGGGCCGCCCAACCCCGTCCCTGCCTCGGGCATTGCGCGGACGTCGTCACCCGCCGGCCCGAGCAGCCGCGCGGCACCCTCTGGATTGAGGATCGCGCCGGCGGCTTCGGCGGATGCCTGCTGGACCGCCTGGACCGCGCCGACCACCGTCGCCGCCCCCTGGAAGAGCTCGCCCGCGAACGCCCGGAAGAAGCGCCGCCGTCCCATGTCGACGGCTGGCCCGGCAGGTGGACTGGCCGCCTCGGACGGATCCCGAGGGGGTTTCGGCTCGCCGGACGGGTCGGTCAAGGTCCGTACCTCGATGCTGGCTGGCCCGTCAATACTTGACGACGCTCGTGACCCGACGTTCCTCGAGGCGATCGCGGCCCTTCAGGAATTCGAGCTCGACGAGGAAGGCGAGACCGACGACCTCGCCCTTGAGCCGCTCGACCAGCTCGATCGTGCCGTGGACCGTCCCGCCGGTCGCGAGCAGGTCGTCGACGATCAGGACCTTCTGGCCCGGCGCGATCGCATCGCGGTGGATCTCGAGCGTGTTCGAGCCGTACTCGAGGGCATACTCGACGGTGATCGTCTCGGCTGGCAGCTTGCCGAGCTTGCGGACCGGGACGAGCCCGGCCCCCAGCAGGTAAGCCATCGGCGCGCTGAAGATGAAACCTCGCGACTCCATCCCGACCACGATGTCGATCGACTCGGCCGCATACGGGGCGAGCATGAGGTCGATCGATTCCTTGTACGCCGCGGGGTCCTTGAGCAGGGTCGTGATGTCGTAGAAGAGGATCCCCGGCTTCGGGAAGTCGGGAACCTCGCGGATCTTCGCGCGCAGCTCCTCGGCAGACACGATATCGGGGCCTCCGTGGTCCGGGGGCGCGGCATGGAGCGCAGCCGCGTGAGCGCCCGAAGTCTACCGCAGCCCGCGCCGTCTACGGCGGTGGCGACGACCTCGAGAGCGCGAGGACCCCGCTCGGGGCTTGCCGCGGCCGCAGACGCCCGGTCAGGGCAAGGCCGCCCAGCCCGATCAGGCTCCCGGCCGCGAAGGCGATCCCGAGACCGGCCGCCGGTTGTCCGGTCGCCCGAACGCTCGCCGCGACGAGCGCGCCGGTCAGACCCGTCCCGAACGCCGTGCCGAGCGAATCAGTGAGCGAGAGCGAGCTCGTGGCCGCCCCCTGGCGCTCGGGGGACGCCTCGCGGAGGACGATCAGCGCGAGCGGCGAGTAGGCGAGACCCATCCCCAGCCCCGCGATCCCGAACGAGGCGATGGCCACGACCCACGGCACGTCCAGGCGCAGAACGAGGAGCATCCCCGCCAGGCCGACGCTCACGATGGCGAACCCGACGCGGACGAAGCGGTGGGTCGGCCAGCGCGAGGATCCGTGCGCCTGCAGCCATGCCCCGATCGTCCAGGAGAGGGTTGCGGCGGTCAGGGCAAACCCGGCCTCGGTCGCCGACAGCCCGCGCCAGCCGACGAGGGTGAGCGCCACGAACGCATCGACGCAGAAGAACGCACAGGTGAGGATCCCGCGCAGGAGGATCGCGGCCGGCAGGACGGGGCGCGCCACGAGCGTTCCGACCGGCGTCAGGCGCCGCAACGCGAAGAGTCCGATCGCGATCCCGATCGCGCTGAGCACCACCGTCGGGAGAAGCTCACCGGTCGTCAGCCCGACCGTCAGCAGCCCCGAGCCGAACGCAACGAGGATCGCCAGCGGCAGCCGACCGCGCCGGCTCGCCGAACGGTCCGCGGCGAGCGGGTCCGTGACACCCGGATCGTTGATCGCGGGCATGTCCGCGACGGCATGCAGGGCACCGAGCGTCAGCGCGCCGGCGATCGCGATGAGCGGCAGCAGCCCGAGGAAGACGAACCGCCAGTGGAACGCTTCCCCGACGGTCCCCGCGATCGCCGGCCCGATGACCCCGGGGAGGATCCAGGCGCTCGACAGTGTCGCGAACATCCTCGGACGGAGCGACTCGGGGAGCGTCCGGCCGATCGCCACGTATGCGATCGGCTGGATCGTGCCGGCACCGAGGCCCTGGAGGAAGCGCGCCGCGACGAGGATTGGCATCGACGGCGCCAGCCCGCCACCGAGCAGACCGAGCGCAAAGAGCCCGAGACCCGCGGCGAACGGGATGGCGAGTCCGCCCCGGTCGATCGCGTCGCCGACGACGACGATGCCGATGAGCGAGCCGAGGAAGAACGCGGAGAAGACCCAGCCGTAGAGCTCGAGACCGCCCAGCTCGCGCTCGACGATCGGCATGACTGTCGAGATCGCCAGCGACTCGAAGCCGACGAGCGTGATCGTCAGGACGAGGCCAAGCGTCAGGGCGCGCCGATCCGGATGCCAGAGGCTGTCCCTTGGGTCCTGCGGCTCCCCGCGCGTCTGCTCCATGGCACAAGGATGGCGGGCCGCCCGCCGATCTGCCGAGGTTCTTCGCCTGGATCCGTCGCCCCGGCGGGGCTACTCAAAGGCGCGCTGCGGACCGATCCGGACAGGGCGGCAGCCTTCTCCAAGTCGGCACGATGAACCAGCAATGCCTCTATCTATTCGACGTCGGAGCGCGCAAACTCCATACATCGGAGGGAGGCACGGGAGCCTGTGGGTTCCCACCGGCGCGGCGTCTACCCCGGTCGCCCAGACCGTCGCGCAGGGCCAATGGCGAGTCCGACCCATCCGTCGCTGGGCACGCACGTGCCCTGGAGGTTCCCATGGCGTTGAGTGCAGTGGCATTCCCGATCCTGCCCGGAAAGACCGCTGAGTGGCGCACGTGGATGGAGGAGCTGAACGGCCAGCGTCGCCAGGAGTTCGTCGAGTCACGCCGGCGAGCCGGCGTCCACGAGCGAACGTTCCTGCAGCCCACCCCGATGGGCGACTTCGTGATCGTGACCCTCGAAGGCGATGATCCGGGGCGGGCGTTCGGCCAGATGATGAGCGCCGGCGACGCATTCTCCACGTGGTTCCTCGAGCGGGCCCAGGCAGTCCACGGGGTCGACCTGACCGCGCCGACGACCGGGTCGCCGTCCGAACTTGTCGTGGATTCGGACAACGTGGCGGCACCGGCGAAGTAACCGAAGACCACGTCTCCAGCACGCGGCGAGAGGCCGCCCGTTTGGGCAGGCGGCCTCTCTGCAACGGGCACCCGAGGCGCTCCACGACCGGTGCAAGCTCGTCCACTTCGCCGAGCATGAACGAGCTGATCCCGAGCCGTTCGCGCAGCTCGCGGAACTTCTCGACGAGGCCGTTGATCGAGCCGATGAAGAGGTGTGGGGATCCAAGGACCTCCTCGACCGTGAGCTCGATCCCGGTCCGCGTACGCATCCCGTCGATACCGATCATCAATGGTGGATGCGGCCGCTGGAGCGGCTTCGGCTGCGAGTCGTAGTCGGTGAACGTGTAGTGCTCGCCCTGGCACGAGAACGGGCCATCCGCGAAGAGACCCTTGAGCACGGCCACCGACTCCTCGAGCCGCCCAGGTCGTTGTTCACGACGAAGGTCCCGATCCGGAGCGTCTCCGTCGCGGCCGCGATCACGCCCATCGCGACCACCGGCGAGAGCTGCTCGATCAGGTGATCCTCGGTTCGATCGGCGCGACCCACTCCGCCCGCCAGGCGGGCGGGTCGAACGGCTCGGCCCAATAGCTGATCTCGCGATGGATCCGTCCACCACGCAGCTGGTACATCGTCGCGATGTGCCATGTCGAGCCATCGCTGTAGTGCGTCATGCCCTCGCTCCACCACGCGTTGCCGCCACCAGCGATCCGACGACCCGGCCCGGATCGATGTCGGGCAGCCCACCCGGATAGTGGTCCGCGATCGCCCGCTCGTTGGCGTGGCCGCGGATCCGCTCGCCCGACTGCGGATAGTCGAGCGTCCAATCCGGATCGCGCAACCGGTCCAGGGCCTCGACATCGTTGACGGTCAGTGCCTGGAGGTAGGCTCGCATGACCTCCTCGTTGGTTCGCTCGCCCATCGCGCGATGGTACGCCCAGGGATGCCGGCCGGGTCAAGGGCCTTCGGGTGGTACCGTGGGGGCGTGACCACCAAACACGTGCGCTTCGCCCTGCACGATGTCACCTTCGGTGGGGTCGGTCTCCCGGGGGCGACCGTCGACTGCTGGGATGACAGCGAGGGTCACTCGCGCTGGAGTGCCCGGATCGTCACCCGCGTCGGGCCGGCGCTCGACGAGGGCGAGTTGACGGGGCGGATGGCCGACGGCCGATCGCTGTCCGGGTACGCCGTGGTCGCCAATCGCCAGGTCGGCGCCGGAGGCCGGCGCGAGACGCTCGTCGAGCTTCACGGCTCGGGCGACCTTCGCGGCCTCGTCCTCGATCCACCGCCCGACCCCGCCTGACGCTCCCCGCGCCGTTACGCGCGGCGCAACCGCCAGATGCTCTCCGACGGCCACCGCCTTGCCCACGCCATCGCGTCGGCATCGCGGTACGAGCTCGTCGCATCGGCGGAGGGACGCGGCTCGATGAGATCCTCGACGACCAGACCGTTCTCGCGGAAGAGCCGGATCCATTCGCCGTACGGGAGCTGGAAGAAGATCTCATCGTCATCGTCGAACCGGTGCATCCCGAAGTAGTCGATGACGAGACGTTCGCCCGCGGCCGGCGCGCCGAGCGGCCAGCAGATCGTCTCGATCGGCGAGTGGTGGTTGAACGCGAAGAGGCCGCCCGGGCGGAGGAGCCTGGCCGCCTCGGGCACCGTCCGGTACGGATCGGCGAACGACATCGCACCGTGGTCGCAGAAGACGATGTCGAACGAGGCGTCGGGGAGCGGCACGGACTCCGCGCTCGCGTTGACGAGTGGGAAGTCGACGCCGGCCTCGGCCATCAGGCGACGGGCGTGCTCGAGCTGGCGCTCCGAGAGGTCGAGCCCGACCGGCGTTGCGCCTCGCTGGGCGAGGGCGATCGACCATTGGGCCGCCCCGCAGCCGAGCTCGAGAATCGCCTTGCCTTCGACATCGCCGAGGATCTGGAGCTCCGATTCCGGGATCTGGGATGTTCCCCAGGCAAGTCCGCCGCTCGTCGCGAGCTGGCCACCGTGCTTCGCCTGGTACTCGTCGCTGTAGGCGTCCCAGGCCGCGCGGTTATGCGCTTCGTGGTCGGTCAGATCGGGGAGGTCCGTCGAATCGTCCGCATTGCCTGTCATCTGCGCACTGTAACGGTCGGCGAACGTCGGGCGCCCATAGTCGCGGCGAGCCCCCGACCAACCAGGTGTCCCCGGCGCGAAGGCGACCGCAGGAGGATGACCGTGCGAACGGAACGCCGTGTCCGAGCCAGTGCCCCACTCCTCGGGCTGGTCCTCGTCGTGCTCCTGTCGGCCTGCCAATCGTCGACCGCATCCAGATCGTTCGCCCCGTCGACTGCCGCGGCGTCGCCGTCGGTGGCCGCCGCCGGCCCCTCCGCCACCCCGACATCAACCGCGCCGTCGATGCCCAAACCGTTGCCCTCGGCGATCCCGAGACCCACGGATATCCCGATCGACGGCTCGTGCGAGACGGGCGAAACGTGCCTTGGGCTGCTGGGCGCGGGTCCCCATCACACGCAGGTGTTCAAGGCAGGGTTCGCCTTCACCATGGCCGCTGCCGGCTGGGAGAACCCCGGACAGGCAGGCGGGGCGTTCGGCCTGCTTCCGATCGACAGCCCGGGTGACATGATCCTGTTCGTCCGGCAACCCAAGGCAACGTCGCCCGACGGCACGGCCGTCTTCGCGGTCGACATCAGCGTCGATGCAATCAAGGCATGGCTGGTCACCAACAAGGCGCTCACGCTCGAGCCCGGTCAGACAGGCGTCCCTCGGCGGTCTCAAGGGCGTCTGGATGGACCTCGTCCTCGCGCCGGGCACGACGAGCGCGGAGGCTAACTGTCCGGTCCAGGTCTGCGTCTCGCTCTTCAAGGGCGTCGACCCGTCCACGATCAAGACCTGGACGTGGGATTGGGGCAGTGTCAGCTCGGAGCGCCAGCGCCTCTATCTGCTGACGACGACGGACGGCGTCGTCGCGATCTTCGTCGATTCGCTCGATGGGACGACATTCGACACGATGACCAAGGCCGCCGATACGATCCTCGCGACCGTGCGGTTCGACCAGCCTTGAGGCCTAGCCTGGCCTAGCCGGACGAGACCGAGAGGCGCGCGACGACTGCCTGGGTCAGGCTCCAGCCCTTGCGCGCGCTGGCCGGGAGCCGGAGGCGCACCTGGTTGCTGGCGAAGGTGACGTCGCTGGGTCGAAGACCGGGCAGCGACGGCCCTGCCAGCAGGCGCATCGCGGTCGCCCGGGTCAGCCCGGCCCCGAAGCGTACGACGAGCCAGCCCTCCTCGCGCGAGATCGAGGCGACGCCGGCGGCCTCGGCGGCCAGCCGCAGCTCGGCGACCTCGATGAGCCGCGCGACCGGATCCGGCATCGGCCCGTAGCGGTCGAGGACCTCCTGCCGGAACGCAGCGAGGTCGCCCGCCGAGCGGG
>JBDTNS010000062.1:0-9478 GCA_039933675.1 Chloroflexota bacterium | reverse complement strand
GGCCGATGTCGCGGGCGAGCTCTTCCAGGCCGGGACCGGCGTGGAGACGACCGTCGCGCAGCTGGCCGACGCGATTGCGGCCGCCGTCGGTGGCACGGTCGAGATCCGGCACGCACCGGCGCGGGTCGGGGATGTCGCGCGAAATGTGGCGCGGGTGGACAAGGCGGCGGCGACGCTCGGCTATCGCGCCGCCGTGCCGCTTGCCGACGGGCTGGCACGGACCGCAGCCTGGTTCCGGGAGGCGCTGCGCGATCCCGAGCTGGCCGCCGTGCATGCCCATGCCGGGTCAGGATCGGAGTGACTCAGCCTGACGCCATCCCGGTGAGGCCGGCCGCCGCCTCGCCGCTCATGCGCGACGCGCTGGTGACGATCGGGACGCGCTTCGGGCTGGCCGTCCTCATCTTCGGGACGGACATCGCGCTCGCGCGACTGCTCGGCCCGTCCGCGAAGGGCCGCTTTGCGCTCGTCCTCCTCTACTCGCAGCTCGCGGCGCTCCTCGTGGGCGTGGGGACGGACCAGGCGCTCGCCGTCGTCTCCGGCCGCGACCGGGCGACGGCCCGGCACGGGTTCGCCAACGCCCTCATCTGGACCGCGATCGTCGGCGGCGCCGCCGTCCTCTGCTCGATCTGGCTCTTCGGCGCGCCCGGCGATGGCCAGGCGACCGGTCCCCTTGCATCGCTCATCCCGAACCTGTCAGGGACGCAGTTCCTGTTCGCAGCGGTCGCCGTCCCGGGTGAGCTCTTCTTCGGGCTCGGGCTGTTCGCCCTGCTCGGGCGCAAGCGGGTCGTCCCGTACAGCCTCATCCGGGTGATCCGGCGCGGGATCCTCCTTGTCATGGTCGTCGCGGCGGCAGCGGTCGCACGGCTCAGCCTCGACGTCGCGCTCGTGCTCAACCTGGTGGCCCTGGCGCTGACCGCCGGCGTGATCGTGTGGGTCGCCGCCGGCGATGGCATCGTCGGGCCGCGCCCCTCGCTCCCCCTCCTTCGTGAGGAGCTCCGGTTCGGGACGCGCGCGCTGCCCGGTGCGCTCGCGGAACGACTCCAGTTCCGCGCCGATTCGTTCCTCATCAACATCATCCTGGGCGTCCGCGAGACCGGGATCTATTCGGTGACGAGCGGGCTGGCGGAGACCCTGTGGTACGTCCCGAACGCGCTCGGGACGGTCATGTTCAGCCGGGCGGTCGACCCGAAGGCGGACGCCGGCCGGATCGCCGCGGTGCTGACCCGGACGACGCTCGCGGTCGCATTCGCAACCGCCATCCCGACCTTCGTCCTGGGCCCGCGCCTGGTCCGCTTCGTCTACGGCTCGCAATTCACCGACGCCGGCGTCGCCTTGCGCCTGATCCTGCCCGGAATCGTGGCCTACAGCGTCGTCGCGGTCCTGTCGCGCTACATCACTGGGCGCGGCAAACCCGGGACGGGGACCCTTATCCTGATCGGCGGTCTGGCGGTCAACGTCGCCATCAACCTCGTCCTCATCCCGCGCTTCGGGATCGTCGGCGCGGCGGCGGCCTCGTCAATCTCGTATGTCGTCACCGCACTCATGACCCTCGTCGTCTTCCATCGGCTGTCCGGCCGCGGCTGGGCCGAGACGCTGGTGATCCGCCGGTCGGACCTGATCGCCCTGCTCGGGGCGGGTCGAGCCGGTGTCGCGCGGCTGCGCGGCCGGCGGCGGGGGCCGCTCATCGGACTGCGTGGCGGCGCCGACGCCGCGTCCCAGATCATCGACGAACGCGAGCCCGGCGAAGAGCTCTGAGCGTGGGGATCCGGGTCGCGATCGTCGACGACAACCCGCACGTCACCTGGGCGGGCCGGACCTACCCGGTGAATGCCACCTTCCAGCAATTCGCCGCAGCATTGTTGGACCTGCCCGGGTCGCCGGTCGCCTCGATCGTCTCGTGCGTGCCCTTGCGCGAGGCGGATGTCGCGCCGGCGAGCCTCCCGCTCGACCAACTGATCGAGGTCGTCGGCACGGCACCATTCGACGGAATCGAGGGCTATCTGCGCCACCTTCCGGCGATGTTGCGCGCGAACCGCCCGATCCTGCGGAGCGCGCTGGCCGATGCAGACCTCGTCTGGATCAAGGTGCCGGCTTCCAACGCCGCACTGGCCGCGGCCCTCGCCCGGGCGGCGGGCGTTGCGCGCTTCGGGTACGTCGCCGGGAGCGCCTTCCACGTCGCATCCGGACAGCATCGGAGCCCGATCGCGATGGCGGGAGCACGTGCCATCGGGTTGGCCTACGACCTGGTCGGGAGGCTGGCGTCGACGGGCGGTGATCGCCTGGTGATCGGAGACGACCTCGACGGTGCGGGCGTCGTGAGCAGCCTGGTCGAACCGGACGAGGTTCTGGATGTCAGCGAGTCTCCCTGGCCACGTGAGGCTGGCCGACTGCGCCTGGCGTGGGCCGGGCGACTTGCGTCGGGCAAGGGTCTCGAGACGTTGCTCCAGGCTGTCGCAGGGCTGGCAGCCGCTCTGCCGGCTATGCATCGCATCGAGCTGGATCTCCTTGGGGACGGACCGGCCCGCGATCGTCTTGTTCGTCAAGCGCACGAGCTCGGGATCGCCGATCAGCTGCGCTGGCACGGCTTCGTTGCGGCCAGAGAGCCCTATCTGGCCACCCTTGCCCGTGCGGATCTGTTCGTCTTTCCCTCGCCGGCTGAAGGCTTCCCGAAGGCCGTGCTCGATGCCTTCGCGGTCGGATTGCCGGTGATCACGACGCCGAGCGGATCGCTGGCGAGGCTCGGCAACGATCGGGTCGAGGTCGTGGCGCCCGGGCGGCCAGCGGCGCTCACGGAGACGATTCGACGCCTGGTCGCCGATCCCGGACGCGCGCAGAACCTGCGCATCGCCGGGACGGCCTTCGCGGCCGCCCATACGCGCACCGCTGAGGCATCGCGCCTGGTCGCTCGCTGGCGAGCCCGGTTTCCGGAGCTGCCTTCGACCGGGCAAGATGAGACATAGTATTGACAGAAGAATGGTCTTTAGTAAATACTATGTGACATGAGCAGACCGGCTAGGAGCCTCTTTCCACAGACCCAGCAGAAGGCCGAGGCCCTCGGCCTGCGCTTGAAGGCGGCGCGTCAGCGACGACGGATGAGCGAGACCGAGATGGCCGCGCGCACCCTCGTGTCGCGGCCTACGATCCGTCGACTCGAGGCGGGCGACCTGAGTGTCAGCGTGGCTGTCCTGGTCCGCGTCCTTGAGGTGCTGTCTCTCGAAGCCGACATCGATCGCATCGCGCAGCAGGACGATCTCGGCCATCGTCTGGCCGACGCCCGGTCGCCTCGGCCATATCGCTCCGCAACGAAGAGCCTCGCCGATGAGCTCTGAGGAACAGCTCATCGTGACCCTCGACGCGCCAGATCTCGGCCCGGCACGCCCGGTGGGAGTTCTGACCCGTCACCCGGGTCCGCGAACCGCGGTCGCCTTTGCGTACGCGCGCTCCTGGCTCGACCACGCGGAAGGCTTTGCGCTCGAACCCCGTCTTCCCCTCGTGGAGGGGCCGCAGTACGCGCCAGACGGCGGGTTGCCGTCCGTTCTCGGCGACACCACCCCTGACCTCTGGGGCAGGCTGCTCCTCGAGCGGCGGGAGGCAGTCGCGGCCAACCGAGAGGGCCGCCGAGCGCGACGCCTCAGTGATTGGGAGTTCCTTGTCGGCGTCTCTGACGAGACCCGGATGGGTGCTCTCCGACTCCGGCGCGGCGTCGACGGCCCGTTCATCGACGATCGCGACCCCTCGGTCCCGCCGATCACTGGCCTCCGCGCACTCGAGGCTGCCGCACAGGCGTTCGAGGCGAACCGAGGCGAGGCGATCGCCGATTCGACGATCGCCCTGCTCATCACTCCTGGAAGCTCGCTCGGCGGCGGCCGCCCCAAGGCGAACTTCCACGGCCTCGAGGGCGACCTGTGGATCGCGAAGTTCCCCTCCCGGACCGACCGGCAGGACTCCGGCGCTTGGGAGGAGGTCTACGCGCGCCTTGCGCGGGCAGCCGGGATCGAGGTGGCCGAGACGTCGCTGCTCCGACTGGGGACGCACGGCCGCACGTTCGCGACGCGTCGATTCGACCGGACGGACGTGGGGCGCATGCTGTTCGCCTCCGCGATGACGATGACCGGGAAGCAGGACGGCGAGCCTGCCGGATACCCCGACCTTGCCAAGGCAGTCACCGATGTCGTCGCCCACGCCGCGGTCCGCGACGACCTCGAGCAGCTCTTCCGGCGTCTGGTCTTCAACATCCTCGCGGGAAACCGAGACGACCACTTGCGGAACCACGGGTTCCTGCGTCGGCCCGAGGGTTGGCGTCTCGCGCCTGCGTTTGACATGAACCCGGCTCGGGAGATGCGGGAGCACTCGCTCGCGATCGACGGGTCGATCACCGAGCCGAACCTGGCGGCGGCGCTTGCGACGCACCGACTGTACGGGCTATCCGAGGGCCAGGTCCGCGAGATCGTCGGCCAGGTCGGTCAAGCGGTGTCCACGTGGGCATCCGTCGCCGACTCCGTAGGGATCTCAACGGTGGAACAGGAAACGGTCGGCGTCGTGTTCCAGACTGCATTCTGGTCCCCTCTGGGAGTATTATCTGGTGACTCCGAGTCTTCTATTGTGGTGCCTTGACGACTTGCATTGTGGTGCCTAACCTGCTTGCATGGCTGCCACCCGTCAGGACATGTCATCCTCGGGTCGCATCCGCGACTACCTCACCCGGTTCGCGGACGCGGAACTGACCGATCGCCTCCGCGCGACCGGGGCGGTTCTGATCGAGGGGCCGCGCGGATGCGGCAAGACCCAGACGGCCTTGCAGGCGGCCAGGAGCGCTGTTCGGCTCGACCGGGACCCAGCCGCCAGGTCGGCTGGCGCCCTCGACCCCTCTCTTCTGCTGGCGGGCGAGCACCCGCGGCTCATTGACGAGTGGCAGCTTGTGCCTGACGTCTGGAACGAGGTCAGGGGCGACGTCGACGACCATCCCGGGAAACCAGGGCGCTACATCCTCGCCGGCTCCGCCGTCCCGGCCGACGATGCGACCAGGCACACGGGTTCGCTGCGGGTCACGCGTCTGCGCATGCGTCCGATGTCGCTCGCCGAGAGCGGGCACTCCTCGGGTGATGTGTCCCTCGCTGCGCTGTTCGCGGGCGGCGAGGCACGGGCGACAGACCCGGGGCTCGACATCCGTGCCATCGCCGAGCGCATCGTCATCGGCGGGTGGCCGGCCCTGATCCGGCGAGATCCGGCCGACGCGATGCTCGCCACGCAGGGATACCTCGACGAGACCCGCCTGGTCGACCTGGAGCGGCTCGATGGCGTTCGGCGAGATCCCGAGAACGTCGCACGCGTCCTGCGCTCGCTGGCACGCAACGCCGCAACCGAGGCGGCGGACCAGACGATCGCCAAGGACGTAGCCGGAGCGGACGGACCCATCGACCGGCACACGGTTGCCAACTACGTCAAGGCTCTGGCACGCGTGTTCGTTGTCGAAGACCTTCCGGCATGGTCTCCGGCCCTGCGGTCCCGCGGCATCCTGCGGTCTTCCGAGACGCGCCACTTCGTCGACCCGTCGGTTGCCGCGGCCGCCCTGGGCGCGAGCCCGGAACGCCTCCTGCAGGATCCCGAGACACTCGGCCTGCTCTTTGAGTCCCTCGCGGTGCGGGACCTGCGAATCTACGGCCAGGCCATCGGCGCGTCGGCCTTCCACTACCGGGAGAACACGGGGCTCGAGGCCGACGCGATCCTCCAGCGGCGGGACGGCGCGTGGGCTGCGCTGGAGGTGAAACTCGGGCAGAAGGACATCGAGCATGGGGCGGACAGTCTGCTCCGCGTTGCCGAGCACATCGACACCGGCCGCCACGGCACGCCCGCATTCCTGGCCGTCATCACCGGCTGGGGATACGCGTACCGGCGGGCTGATGGCGTGTTCGTGATCCCGATCGGAGCCCTGGCGGCCTGATCGCCGCGACCGCCGAGGCGGCGGAGCGAAACCCCAACCAGAAGCGTTACCCCGCAATCGGATAAGCAAGAGCTCGACTGATGGGCGGACCTGCCGTGGGAGCGCTGAGCGGGTAGGCTCTACCGGTGCTCCCCGAGATCGCCTTCTGGACGTCGACCGGCCTCGTCACCTGGGTCTACGCCGGCTATCCGGTTGCCGCTGCGGCGCTGGCGCGCGTCCGGCCCGTGGTCCTGCGGGCGACCGATTCCCCACCGACCCTGACCGTGGCGATCGCGGTCCACGACGAGGCGGCACACATCGCCGAGCGGATCGCCGACGCCCTCGCCCAGGCGGATTCGGGCGCCCTGATCGCCGAGGTCCTCGTCGGCTCCGATGGGTCCGACGACGCCACCGATGCGATCGTCGCCGAGCTGGCCGAGCGCGACCCGCGGATCCGGCTGCTCGCCCTCCCGCGGCGCGGCCAGACCGCCACCCAGGCCGACATGTTCGCGGCCGCCCATGGTGAGGCCGTCGTCCTGACCGACGCCGAGACGCGGTTCGAGCCCGGCTGCCTGGCCGCGATGGCCGCGGCGCTGCGCGATCCCCGCGTCGGGTGCGTGACCGGCCGCCTCGAGTGGCGCGACGAGGACGCGACCGCGACGTCGACCCAGGAGGGGCTCTACTGGCGCTACGAGCGGCGCGTTCGCGAGCTCGAGAGCCGCGCCGGGGTACTGACGGCGGTCACCGGCGCCCTGCTCGCCGTCCGGGCCAGTGCCTATCGCCCGGTCCCGCCGACCGCCTCGATGGACCACCTCCTCCCGCTCTACGTGCGCGAGGCCGGCGGGCTCGTCGTGTACGTCCCGGACGCGGTCGCGACCGACCGGCCGATCAGCGGTCTGCGCGAGCAGTTCCGCAACCGGACGCGGACCGCGACCCGCGGGATCCGCGCGAACCTGTCGATGGTCGGAGCGCTGGCCCCGTGGCGCCGGCCCGGCCCAGCACTCGCGATCTGGTCGCACAAGCTGCTGCGCTGGGCGACGCCGTGGTTCGTCCTCCTGGCCGCGGCGACTGGAGTCGTGCTCGGTCTCGACGGCGAGCCTGGCTACCTCGTCGCGCCGGTCGCCGTCGCCGCGCTCGCGCTCACCGCGAGCATCGCGCATCTGCTCATCGGTGCGGGGCGACGACCACCCCGCGCCGTCGCGTTCGCACGCTCGTTCGCGGTCGTCAACCTCGCCTTCGCACTCGGCTGGGTGAACGTCGTCCGCGGGCGCGGGATCGAGGTCTGGCACCGCACGGAGTTCCGGGCGGAGAGCTGACGGCGTCGCTGACGCGCCTCGCGGTCACCTGAGCTGGTAGACCGCGAAGTCGCCCTGTCGAAAGCGGAGCGTCGCGTCGTTGGCGAGCGCATCGGCATTCGCCATCGTCAGGTCGGCGAAGAGCCAGCGAACTCCATCGACCGTTCGCAGTCCCGCAAGACGCGCAGGTGAAGGATCCGAGAATGCCGCGTCGTTCCGCTCGAGGAGCGGCTGGTCCCAGAACGAGACCGTCCGGCTGTTGCCGCCGAGCGTCTTCCCCCGTGCCACGGCGCGGCCCGTGTACGCCCAGCCTTCGACGAGCATCCGGCGCTCCGTGTACGCCGAGACCCAGAAGTGCCTCGCGTCACACGCATCGGGCGCGCCCGCCGGGATGCAATGCAGGTTCGTCGCCACGAGGTCGCCAGGATCGCTGTGGTCGCGCAGCCAGCGTGCAGCGTCGATCCCGTCGCCAGGGACGACCGCGTTGCCGACGTGGGCCCGCGTGATGGGCACGATCATGAGGGTGAGCGCATTCGGGACGCTGAAGCCCATCGCCAAGGCGATGACCAGGAGCGGCACCAGACCGTGGAAAGCCGGCCGGCGTCGCTCGATGCGGCGCAGGACGACGTAGGCGATGAGGACGACGGCGAGGAGCGCAACGGTGGGCAGGAGCATCCCCGCGAGGACGCCCGGCAGGTGGGCCGATGGGATCGTCGGGGCGTTCGGCGGACCGGCGCGTTTGACGAGCATCAGGGTGACGGCGCCGAGCATCGCGAATGCCGCCGCGCCCGCAACGAGGCGACGGATGGGGACCTCCCTCGGGACGACGGCCGCGATCCCGGCGGCGGCGATCAGCCCGAATGCGCCCGCGGCGCCCTTCAGGTAAAAGATCTCGCTGTTGCCCGGGTACCAGAGGACCGTTACGGCCCCCAGCCCTCCGGCACAGAGCCCGATGAGCAGGAGGATCCGGGGATCGGTTGCGGCACGTCGCAATCGGGCCGACAGCCCGAACGCACCCGCCCATAGCAATGACCACAGACCGAGAGCGACCAGCCAGCCGACGATCGGCAGGATGAGGCGCGACAGGCCGGGCACGCCACCGGCGCTTGGACGGGCTACGACCAGGAATGTGCTCAACGAGTGCAACCCGATGCTCAGGCCGCCAGTGGCGCCCCGGTAGAGCAGGATCGTCGCCAGCCCCAGCGCGACCAGCGCGAGTCCCAGCGTCCCCGCGGCTCGCCGGTCGATGCGGCGCCGCGCAATGGCGGTCCCCGCGACGGTGACGACCAGACCGACGATCAGGATCGGAAGCAGGCTGGCTTTCGCACCGGCGATCCCGGCGAGGAGGAGGCCGATCAGGAGCCAACGACGACGCGGCACCGACGTCTCGGCGCCCAGGTGGTCGATCAGCACCACGATCGTCGCGGAGAACAGCGCGAGGCCGAAGAGATTTGTCGGGCTGAGCCAGTTGATGGGCAGCGTCTGGGTGTCCATGACGGGCGTCCCGGCCCAGCCATATGGGTCGGCAACCGTGCCAAACAGGGCAATCGCGACCGCGACGGGGCCGCTCCACCATCCGCCGGTCAGCCTTCGCGCCGCGACCGCCGTCAGGACGACGAACGCCACGAACATCGGCAGCCCCGAGAGTCGGTAGAGCAGGACGGCCGGCTCGATGCCGGTAGCCCAGCTCGTTGCCGCCGCCTCCGCGTAGAAGAACCAGTGATAGGCGAGCGGCTGGCCGATGACGTACGGAATCATCGGCGGCATGTGATGGCGAAGCTCGCCGATCAGCGCAAGGTGGTAGGGCATGTCCACGTAAGGCGCCCCGGTGCCCGTCAGCGGATGCCAGGAGTAGTAGGTCGTGGCCGCGTAGACGAGGAGGAAGCCGAGGATCACGGCGAGCGACCATGACCACCACGCCGGTGCGGTGATCCGCTCGCCGCCGTGCCAGGGTGCGCGCAGCCGCGGGATCGCCGCGAATGCGACAAGGGTGAGGATCGGCCAGAGCAGGAACAGGAGCGGGGCCCCGACCGCCCGCGCGACGATGTACGTTGCGATCTCGAGGCAGTAGCCGACGGCCAGGCCTATGGCGACGTCTTCCGCGATGTGCGCCGACCGGCCGCGCAGCGCCCTGACCCAGACCATCCCGGGCAACGTCACGCCGAACGCGATGTAGGCGGCGAAGATTGCGACGTCCCCGATCGACACGCCGTACGCGGTCAGGGTCGCCGCCGTAGCCACGGCCAGGATCGCGGCAGGGAGC
>JBDTNS010000061.1:0-9526 GCA_039933675.1 Chloroflexota bacterium | reverse complement strand
GACAGGCGCTCCATCAGGTCGTGCCAGGCGGCCGGCTCGCGATACATGAAGGCCTTGGCCGTCGCGAAGTCGCGCGACGGGCCACCCTCGATGAGATAGCAGGCAAGCGTGAACGGAGCACCGGAGAAGCCGATGACGCCCGCCGCACCGTCCAGCTCGCGCCGGATCATCCGGATCGCGTCGAGCGTGAACGACACCTCGGCGGGATCGAACGGGCGGAGCGCGGCGACATCCGCCGCTGAGCGGATCGGCCGATCGATGATCGGCCCGACCTCGGGCTCGATCCGCAGCCCGACGCCCATGGGTTCGAGCGGCAGCATGATGTCCGCGAAGAGAACCGCGGCGTCGACGCCGAGCTCACGGACCGGCATCAACGTGACCTCGGCGCAGAGGTCGGGCGTCTTGGCGAGCTCGAGCATGCCGTAGCGCTCGCGAAGTGCGCGGTAGGCCGCGAACGAACGACCCGCCTGGCGCATGAACCAGACCGGCGTCGCGTCGACGGGCTCGAGACGGCAGGCACGGAGAAAGCGATCGTTCACGCGGAAGACTCCTTGAATGCGATTCGGGCGGCCGCGATCGTCGCCGCGATCTCGGCGGGTCCGTGGGCCATCGACGGGAACCACGCCTCGAACTGCGACGGCGGCAGTAGCACGCCCTGATCGAGCATCGAGCCGAAGAAGCGGCCATACGCTGCGCGGTCGGCACCGAGCGCGTCGGCGGCGTCGAGCGGCACAGTCGGTCGGAAGAACACCGTCAGCAGGGGTCCGACGCGCACGACGGCTACTGCGCTCCCGGCCTCCGACGCGCCGTCGGCGAGCCCGGCCGCCAGATCCGCGGCAGTGTCCTCGAGGCGGACGTAGCGCTCCGGGGTCAGCTCGGCGAGGGTGGCGAGCCCGGCCGCCATTGAAAGGGGGTGACCGGACAGGGTGCCGGCCTGGTACATCGGACCAGCGGGCGAGACGAGCTCCAGGAGATCGGCCCGGCCGCCATAGGCCCCGATCGGCATGCCGCCGCCGATGATCTTGCCAAGCGTGGTCAGGTCCGGCTCGATGCCGAAGCATGCCTGGGCGCCGCCGCGACCGATCCGGAAGCCGGTGATCACCTCGTCGAAGATCAGGAGGGCGCCATCGGCGTGCGTCGTCTCGCGGAGATGCTCGAGGAACCCCGGCGCTGGCGCGATGATCCCGGTGTTTGCCGCGACCGGCTCGACGATCACCGCGGCAATCCGGCCAGCGTGGGCCGCGAAGGCCATGGTGACCGACGACAGGTCGTTGTATGGCAGCACGATCGTCAACGCAGCGACCGCGTCGGGAACCCCAGCGCTGCCCGCGATCGCTTGGGTCGCCATGCCGGAACCTGCCTCGACAAGCAGGCCGTCGGCGTGACCGTGATACCCGCCGGCGAACTTGACGACGAGATCCCGACCGGTCGCCGCGCGGGCCAGGCGCATTGCGCTCATCACGGCCTCGGTGCCAGACGACGTGAACCGGAGGCGTCCGATCGACGGCATGGCGCCGCGGATCGCCTCGCCCAGCTCCACCTCGAGCGGATGGGTCGCGCCGAGCGCCAGGCCGTTGCCCGCGGCCTGGGTGATCGCGGCGATGACCGCTGGATGGGCGTGGCCGAGGATCGCCGGACCCCAGGCTCCGATGTAGTCAATGAACGCCCGTCCGTCGGCGTCGCGGACATACGCTCCGGCGCCGCTCTCGAGCACCAAGGGCGGGCGGCCGACAGCTCGAAAGGCGCGGACGGGGCTGTTGACGCCGCCCGGGAAGAGGCGCTCGGCGCGCGCGACGAGGGCCGCCGTCCGGGATACGGTCTCCGCGACCGTGGTCATGCGGCTCCCAGCAAGGCGAGGATTTCGTCGAGCGGGCGATGGATCCCGAGGATGATCGGGGTGTCGCTGACGGTGGAGCGCCGGCTTTCGGTCGAACGGAGCGCCCGCACCAGGTCACCGAACGCTACGAGATCGTCCATCTCGTAGGCGACGACGAACTCCTGCGAGTCGAGCCCGAATGAGTACGCGAGCGCCTGACGGATCGTCGGGTAGTCATGGCCGACTCGCATGTGCTCGTTCATCACGCCCTGGCGCGCCTCCTTTGACAGCAGGTACCAGTCCGTCGACTTGGTGAACGGGTAGACGACGAGGTACCGCGACCGCTCACCCGCGAAGAGCGACTGCTCCTGGTCGGTCGGCTTCCGGACGTACTGCGACGGACCGATCCGGCCGATGAACGAGTGACGCACCGTCAGCCACGTGCCGAGCCCGGCACCGAGCAGCGCGGCGGCCGCGGTCTCGAGGGCGTCGACCGTTGGCGCCATCCGCCAGAACAGCAGATCGATTCCCGGCTCGAGACCGATCGAGGAGTACGCGATGCTGCGGACACCGTCGAGTGCGGCCGCCGTCTCTGCCTCGCCGAACTGATATCCATCATGGTGGCGCTCCTCCTCGGTCCGGCGCCGCCATGCCGGGTCAAGTCCGAGGGCGAGGGCCTGGATGTAGACCTGCTCGTCGGCGCTCATCGCTCGTCCCGCAGCCACGTTGCGATGTCGGCCGCGGCGTACGTGATGACGATCCCGGCGCCCGCCCGGACGATCGCGGTCACGGCCTCGATCATCGCCCGGCGGCCGTCGAGCCAACCGCGTTCAGCGGCAGCCGCGAGCATCGCGTACTCACCCGACACCTGGTACGCGGCGATCGGCACGTCGAACTTCGCTCGGGCGGCGGCGATGAGATCAAGCCCGGGAAGCGCGGGCTTGACGAGCAGGATGTCGGCACCGTCGGCGACATCGAGCGTCATCTCCAGGACGGCCTCGCGCCCGTTGGCAGGGTCCATCTGGTAGCCCCGCCGGTCGCCGAATGCCGGCGCGCTGGCCGCGGCTTCGCGGAATGGCCCATAGAAGGCCGAGGCGTGCTTTGATGCGTAGGAGATGATCGGCGTCTGCTCGAGGCCCGCGTCATCGAGCGCGGCCCGAATCGCGCCGACCTGGCCGTCGATCATCGCGCTCGGCGCGACCATGTCGGCACCGGCCCGGGCCTGGCTCACGGCGACCTCGGCGAGCCGGACCAGGGCGGCGTCGTTGTCGACGCTTCCGTCCGGCGCAAGGGGCCCGCAATGGCCGTGGTCGGTGTACTCGCACAGGCACGTGTCGGCGATTGTGACGAGCGGCAGCTCGAGCGCCCGGATCCGGCCGAAGGCGTCCTGGACGATCCCGTCATCGTCGGACGCCCCGGAACCGAGAGCGTCCTTCGCCTCGGGCAGGCCGAACAGGATCACGCCGCCCACCCCGAGCCCCGCCAGGCGCGCGGCCTCCTCGGCTGCGAGATCGGGCGATAGCCGCGCCTGGCCGGGCATCGAGACGATGGGCTCACGAACCCCGGAGCCATGGCGCACGAACAGCGGCGCGACGAGCATCGAAGGATGAAGGCGGGTCTCGCAAACCAGCGCGCGCAGGGCCGGCGTGCGCCGCAGCCGCCGAGGTCGGATCGGCAGCCACGCCCCGGGCGCGGCGGAGGCCGACGACGGAGGTGCTTCAAGGTCGAGTGTCATGGGATCTCCTGTGGCTCGAAGGCGAGGAACCGGGCTGTGGCCGCAGCGAGCGAGGCCGCATCGGGGGTGGGAGACACAGCCAGAGTGCGGAACCCGGCCGCACGCGCTTCGTCGGCGGTCTCGGGACCGATGCACACGCACGGGATCGTCCGCACGTCGATGGATTCGCGACCGCCAAGTGCGACAAGCCCTCTGACCGTCGACCCACTTGTGAAGGTGACGGCATCGATCGGCCCGACGGAGAGGGCGCGACGCAGCAACGCACGCGACTCCTCCGGCGCCTCGCGAGTCCGATAGGCAACGACGTCGTCGACCTCTGCCCGACGAGCGCGGAGAGCCAGCGCCAACTCCACATCGGCGAGATCGCCGCGCACGACGAGAACCCGATCCCCAGGATGGACCGGGATCTGCGCAGCAAGCGCCATGGCGTTGCTCGGCCTCGGCTGGAAATGAACCTCGATGCCCTCGTGTTCGAGGACGCTCCGCGTCGCCGGCCCGATGGCCGCCCACGATGGTGCGCCAAGCTCGGTCGAGATGCGCTCGGCAGCTTTGAGGATCGCGCGGGCGCCGTTCGCACTCGTGATGACCACCCACACATAGGTGTGGAGAAGTCCAGCGGCAGCATCAAGGTCGCCGCGCGGTGGTTCGAACTCGACATCGATCGTCGGAACCGAGACGGGATCGAGGCCAGAGTCACGCAGCGCTGATACCAGCTCGTCCGCTTGCTCAGCGGCTCGAGTGACGAGGACACGGCGTGCCACCGAGCGCGATGTTCTGGGCTCGACGTGGGCAACGTCAGTTCGAATTCGAGCATGGGAGTCGAGCGCCGCCGCGAGGTCGCGGGCCAGACGCGCGCCAGTCGTCAGCAGACCGCGGCGGTGAGCGAGCGCGGTATCCGAGCCGTCTGGCCTGACCCACCCGCCGAGGAGGTCGAGATCGTTGCCGGCGATGGTCGCCAGAGCTCCGATCGGGGCGCGGCATCCTCCTCCGGACGCGATGAGGAACGCGCGTTCGGCTTCGACGGCCAAGCGCGTGGATCGATCGTCGATCCCGGCGAGCGCAATCATTCGTGCGTCGTCGCGCCGGATCTGGACGGCAATGGCGCCCTGACCGGGCGCGGGTGGCACCACGTCGGGCTCGAGACGCTGGGCGATCCGATCCCCGAGCCCGAGGCGATCCAGTCCCGCGCACGCGAGCACGAGGGCGTCGGTCTCGCCGGCGTCGAGCCGGCGGAGTCGGGTATCGACATTGCCGTGGAGTGGATGAACCGCGAGGTCCGGTCGCCGGGCGAGCAGGAAGCCGGTCCGCCGCGGACTGTCGGTGCCGACCCGAGAACCCGGCGGCAAGTCCTCGAGTCGTCGCTCCTTCGCCGTGACTCGGACGATGAGCGCGTCGCGGGGGTCCGCCCGCGGCAGATAGGCGGCGATGCGCAGCCTGGGATCTTCGTCCGTCGGCACGTCCTTGGCACTGTGGACAGCTGCATCGACATGTCCATCAAGCAGCGCCCGCTCGATCGCCGCCACGAACGCTCCCTCGCCCCACGACGTGTCCTGGGCCCGGCGGTCTCCCTCGGTCTGGATGATCACGATCCGACTCCGCCGACCTTCACGTTCGAGGGCCTCCAGGACCAGCCTCGCCTGGGCGAGTGCCAGCGCACTGCCGCGCGACCCGATCCTGATCTCTTTGGTCCTCACAGGCCGAACAGCTCCCGGACAGCTCGCTCGTGACGGCCATCAGCGTCCCGGCCCAACCTCTCGAGTGGCTCCCGCAGGAGGCGTCGGGCGAGGTGCCCGCTCATCCGCTCGATCGCGTCTCGGGTCGCGGCATCGAGATCCGGCAGCTGCCGCCACAGCTGGTCGAGCTCCGCATGGCGTTCCCGGTCGGCTCGCGCGGCGAGAGCCGCCGCCGCGGCGCGGCCGTCGCGGACGTCGAGCCAGGCATAGAACTCGGCGGTTGTGGTACCGATGAGCTCGTCCAGTCGAGCAACCGACCGATCGTTGACCGACGCCGGGTCTGCCTCAGCACGCGCCAGGTCGTCGGCGGAGACGAACCGCGAGCGCAGACGCTCCGCCGAGGTCGACGGAACGGCGGCGGGCACCGACAGGTCGACCACCATCGTCGAGCTCACGGCGAGCGCGTCGATCGTGGCCTGGGCGATCGTCCAGGGGCCGCCAAGGGCGACGATGACGGCCAGGAACCTGTCGATCGCGGGACCGGGATCGAATTTCTCGATCCGTGCCCCCGTTTCCGCCGCGATCGCCATCGGGCGCCGAGGCGATCGGTTCGCGACCCAGACCGAGGCTCCAGCCGCAGTCGCCGCGTGGACAGCGAGCCGGCCCATCTTTCCGGCGCCGACGATGAGGATGTCGCGGCCGCCGACCGGCCCTGTCTGCCGCTCGATCACCGAAAGTGCCACGTCGGCGAGCGAACGACCGGTCCCGTTGCGCCACGACCGGGCGTGTCGTCCCGCCCGGAGTCCGACCGAGAAGAGCCGCTCGAGGATCGGGTGAAGGTGGTCCTCTCCACGCGCACGGTCGACCGAGTCGCGCAGCTGATGGAGGATCTGATCCTCGCCGATGACCACTGAATCGCGACCGACCGCGACGGCGATCGCATGACGAATTGCGGCCTCACCGACCAAGCGGCGGCCACCGACCGGAAGCCAGTTCGCGGGCGGTGCGTCGTCATCTGCCGAGACGAGATACGCCTCGACCCGATGGCAGGTCTCGAGAACCAGGGGCGGACTGGCGGACTCGGCCCGGAGCCGAGCTGCGAACTGCTCCCGTTCGGAAGCGGGAACGCGTCGGGCGTGGGTGACGAGCGCGTGGAGTGCTTCGGGCCCAGCCTGCGTCACGACCGGAGATCCCCGCCCAAGATCGGCAGGGGCGCCTGATCGCGCCGGTTCCTGCCTGACCGCGGGACCGAGGCCACGCTGTGGCCGGTCATCGTCGCCACGAGAAGTCGGTCCATCGCTCGTTCGGCGGCCTCGAGCAGGCCGGTCGTCTCGGCGGTGTCGAAGCCACGTCGGCGAGCCGCAACCGCGAGCTCCTGGTGGAATGGCATGCGGAAGCGGAGGAACCCCTCCACGGTCTGGCTGAGCGACAGCCCGAGCGACGCGGCCACCCGGCCGTACTCGGCGGCATTGACCGCCGCCTCCTTGAGATGATGGCGCGCCGACTCGGGCTCGGGGGCATCGAGATGCTGCAAGAGCCCAGCGGCCAGGAGCTGACCACGTTCACGAAAAAGCATGCGCTGTTCATCGGTCAGGGTGAGGACCCAGGGCAGCTCGGGCGCGCCGTCGCGACTCGCTCTCCGATATGTTCTTGCAATGTGGGCCGGAGTCAGGCCGGCGCTACCGAGGGTCGGGCGACGGGTGCGATCTGCCGGCAGCAGGCGCTCGAGCGCGCTCCTTGAGAAGCGCCGATGACCACCAGGAGTTGTGAACACGCGCAGGCGGCCGGCGTTGCTCCAGCGGCGCAGGGTTGCTGGGGAAACGCCGAGAACGCGACTGGCCTCCGACAGGCCCAGCCAGTCCAGATCACGGGACGTCGAGGCGGCCAAATCTACTCAAATCTATCAGAACATCGCCGACTCGCTCACTGTACCATCTCCGACGGCGAGGAGTTCGCGCGCGGCGACGCTTCCCCCACGCGTCACATGCGCCGCCGGACTCCTCGCTCTGAAATTGATGGCCGGCCGCGTGCAGGACCCGCCGGACGGTCGAGGTCGACGGGGCCGCCACGCTCTCGCGCTTGAGATGCCAGGCGATGGTCAGCGGACCCGCATCGAGGCCCCGGGCGGTGAGCTCGGTGCGCACGGCGACGATCCGCTCGCGCACGGCGTCGGGCAGACGGCCCGGGCTCGCGTGCGGCCGCCGCGACCGCGGCTCGAGCGCGTCGAGCCCGCCTTCCCGGTACCGGCGGAGCAGGCGCTGGAGGTGCTGCCGGCTGAGCCCGACTTCGGCCGCGGCGGCGCTGACGGTTCGCTGCTTGGAGACAACCTTGAGGACGGCCACCCGATGCTTCGACATGCGCTCGACTGTCGCGCATGTCCCGACTCACCTGTCACCGATCAGGTGTCGCCCATGTCCTGAACTCAGACAAAGGATCGGCGAGCCAACACCACAACCTGTTGAGTTTGTCGAACCGAGAAGCACAACATCTGGTGGTTTGAGCGGGTGCGGGCATCCGTCGCGGGCCGGTCGCCGATCGATCGGGAGGTCCGCGAGCTGATCCTTCGGCTGGCACGAGAGAACCCCCGCTGGGGCTGCGTCAGGCTCGGAGGCGAGCTGCGCAAGCTCGGGATTCGCGTCGGAGCGACGACCATCCGGAGCCTGATCCGGACGGCGCGCCTCGGTCCAGCCCCACGGCGCACCGGTCCCTCCTGGACCGAGTTCCTGCGGGCGCAGGCGGGTGGGATCATCGCCTGCGACTTCTTCACCGTCGAGACCGCCTGGCTCCGGACGCTTTACGTTCTGGCCTTCATCGAGCTCGGCAGCCGGCGGATCGTCGTGAGCCCCTCGACGGCGCACCCCGACGCGGTATGGGTCACCCAGCAGGCCCGCAACCTCGCGTTGGGTCTCGACGATCGGCCAACTGTCCTCCGGTTCCTCATCCGTGACCGGGACACCAAGTTCGGCCGATCGTTCGATGAGGTTGTCCGTTCCGAAGTAGTCAGGGTGATCCTCACGCCGAACCAGGCCCCGAACGCCAATGCGTACGCCGAGCGCTTGATCGAGACGATCCGAGCGGAGTGCCTCAACTGGTCGCTCATCCTCGGTCGGCGTCATCTGGATTGGACGCTCCGGGGGTATGCCGAGCACTACAACCGCTGCCGGCGCCATCGCGGGCTCGACCTCGCTACCCCGCTCGCCGAAGCTGGGGAACCGGCTCCCGTCAGCCACCCCACATGTCCACCGGCGCCGCCGGCCCGGCAAGCCCCTGTTCCCGGGACATTCCCCGCCCGCTACGGAGAATCCCGGCCGCGGCCGGGATTCTCGTCGAAGCGCGCTGGTCCTTGGGACCGGTGGATCAGCGGGCGAAGAACTCCCGCATCGACTGGACGTCGGCCGCGTTCTGGAGGTAGCCGAGGTTCCAGTTCTCCTCGATGGTCCGGAGGAGCGAGTAGTGGTTGTACGGCGTATCGGAGACGTAGCCGCGCTTGCCATGGGTGGTGACCACAATCGCAGGGATCAGCCCGCCGCCGTACACGCACGAGGTGGCGTCGTTCGGACAGTCGAGGACGTTGCCGTCGGGATGGCCATGGGAGTCGAGGAAGACGAAGCCATCCGGCAGGACCGGCGAGTTGCAGCAGCCGGCCGCCGACTCCCAGTTGTCGATCTCGGGATGGGTTGCGTCGAAGTCGTTCTCGTCCGTGACGATGAAGATCGCGCTGTTGCCCGTCCACGCATGCGAGCTGGTGATCGTGTCGACTGCGGCGTGGACGAAGGCGTCAGCCTTGACCTTGAGGGCTGCGTCGTTCGCGTCATCGTCGCTGCTGCCGTACGGGCACGGCGTCTCGGGATGTCCGCCGATCGCCGCATAGACCCCACCGTGCATGTCATTGCACTGGTTCGGGCTGATCCAGACCACGTTCGGCGTCTTGCCCTTCGCGAGGTCGGCGGCGAGGCTCGTGTACGGCTTGATGTTGGCGAGCCGGGCCGGGTTCGAGGTGATGTCATCGAACAGCACGAACGGATTGTGCTTGTTGACGTAGAGCGCGGCGTTGGCCGGGTATTGCGCCCCGGTGAAGCCGACGGACGGGAGCGTATCCATGTAGGCGCCCCACGTCAGGTGACGGGCCTCGAGCTGGTCAACCAGGTTGAGCTCGTCGTAGTGGTGCGTCGGCTGGTCGTCGTTGGTCGCCCATGTGCTGCCGCTGATCGCCGCAACGTAGTTGGGCAGGCTCGGGTGGGTGACGCCGTAGTAGTTGCCGGCGACGGCATAGGTCGAGGCGAGCTGGTTGATGAACGGCGC
>JBDTNS010000060.1:0-9543 GCA_039933675.1 Chloroflexota bacterium | reverse complement strand
AGTTCGGCAAGAGCGAGGGTGGCGATTCGGTCTGGCTGGACCCGGCGCGCACGACGCCGTTCGCCTTCTACCAGTACTGGCTCAACACGGACGACCGCGACGTCGGGACGTACCTGCGCTGGTTCACGGAGTTCCCGCGGGCGGAGATCGAGGCACTCGAGACCGAGCTGGCGAGCGCCCCCGAGACGCGGGCCGCGCAGCGTGCGCTGGCGCTCGACATCACGACCCGGACGCACGGCGCCGAGGCCGCGAGCCGGGCTGTTGCCGATTCAGGGGCCATGTTCGCCGGCGCTGCGATCGACGACCCGGCCGCACTCCGGTCGTTGTTCGAATCGACCGGTGGGTTCGTCTTTGACGCCGCTTCGCTCGCCGAGGGGGCCGCGAACCTGCTGGCGGCCGCGGGCGTCTTCGGGTCGAAAGGTGAGGCGCGCCGGTCAATCGCCGGTGGCGGGCTGACGATCAACGGCCAGCGCGTCACCGACCCGGCGTTCGTCCCGGAACCAATCGGCGGGGAGTGGCTCGACGTCCGGATCGGCAAGCGCCGCCGCGAGATCGGTCGGGCGCAGCGCGGCTAGCCGCGGGCGGGTTGGCGGTTGTGGCGCTGACGCAGCGTGTCGATGACCAGGTTCGGCGGCAGATCACGCTCCGCCAGGAGCACCAGGGCATGGAACAGGAGGTCGGCGGTCTCGTCGGCAAGGGAGGCGCGGGTCGTGCTGCGATCGGCCTCGGCGTGCTCGGCGACCGCGTCGTCCTTGGCCGCGATCAGGACCTCGGTCGCCTCCTCGGTGACCTTGCGCGCTGTTGCATCCACTCCGATCTCGAGCAGGGACGTGGTGTACGAACCAGCCGGTCGCTCCGCGGCGCGTGAGGCGATCGTCGTCCAGAGCGACTCGAGCCAGGCGAACCCCTGGATCGCGGCGTCGGCGGGCGCGCCTTCAGGGTCGAAGCAGCTGCGGGTCTTCCGGTGACAGGTCGGCCCGGCGGGATCGGCCGTCACGAGGAGGGCGTCGCCGTCGCAGTCGGCCGCGAGCGAGACGAGCCGGAGGACGTTGCCGGTCGTCTCGCCCTTGCGCCAGAGGCGGTCACGCGATCGCGAATGGAAGTGAACATCGCCGGTCGCAAGGGATGCCGCGAGCGCCTCGGCATCCATGTACGCGACCATCAGGACGCGACCGTCGCGGCGATCCTGGACGACCACGGGCACGAGCCCGTCGGGGCCGAACCGAACGGCGCCCGGATCGAAGGTATCGGCACGTGGCTCCGTCATGCCGCGACCTCCGCGAGGCGCCGGACCGGGAGACCTGCGGCCGCCATCGCGGTCTTGACGTCGGCGATCGAGTGGATCCGGCGATGGAAGATCGATGCGGCCAAGACGGCATCCGCGCCGCCCTCGACGATCGCGCCCACGAAATCATCCGGGCCGGCGGCGCCGCCCGAGGCGATGACGGGCACGTGCACGGCCGAGGTGATCGCCCGGAGCAGCGCGGTGTCGAAGCCGGCGCCGGTGCCGTCCCGGTCAATCGAGGTGACCAGCAGCTCCCCGGCGCCGAGGTCGACGGCGCGCGCGGCCCAGGCCACGGCGTCGAGACCGGTCGGTTCGCGCCCGCCCTTGACGATGACCTCCCAGGTACCGGCCGCCGCCGCCCGGGCATCGATCGCCACGACGACGGCCTGCCGCCCGAAGCGCGCGGCGCAGCGGCTGATGAGGGTCGGATCGGCGACGGCCGCCGTGTTGAGCGAGACCTTGTCGGCTCCGGCGCGCAGGACGTCGCGCATCTCCGCGACGCTGCGGACGCCGCCACCGACGGTCAGCGGGATGAACGCGCGGCGAGCCGTCCGCTCGACGATCTCCAGCAGCGTCCCGCGACGTTCGGGGGCGGCCGTGATATCGAGGAAGACGAGCTCGTCGGCCCCTTCGTTCGCGTAGCGCTCGGCGAGCTCTGGGGGATCGCCCGCATCGACGAGATCGACGAAGCGCGTGCCCTTGACGACCCGTCCGTCGGCGACGTCGAGGCACGGGATGACGCGGCGGCGGAGCATCACGCGGCTCGCACGAGGTCTACGAAGTTGGCCAGCAGGCGAAGCCCGTCGCGGCCGCTTCGTTCCGGATGAAACTGGACACCGAGCATCGAACCGCGCGCGACTGCCGAGGTGAAGCGGCGGCCGTGCTCGGTCGTGGCAAGGACGATCGGGGGGTCGTCGCCACGGTCCGCCTCGGTGGACGGCATACCTGCGTACGAGTGGACGAAGTAGAAGTCGGCATCCGGTTCGATCCCGTCAAACAGCAGGTGCGGTCGGGTCCGCTCGACCTGGTTCCAGCCGATATGCGGGAGGGTGGGCGCATCCACGAGTTCGACGCTTCGCCCCGGCACGACGCCGAGGGTGGTCGACCCGTCCTCGTCGCTCGCGTCGAAGAGCAGCTGGAGGCCGAGACAGATCCCGAGGAACGGCCGATCGGCGGCAATCCAAGCCCGGATCGGGTCGGCCAGACGGTGCGACTCGAGTCTCGTCATCGCGGGTCGGGCGGCACCGACGCCCGGAACGATCAGCCCGTTCGCGCCGCGCAGCGCCTCGGCGTCGCGAACGAGCACGACGTCGGCACCGACCGTGGTCAGCGCCTGGTCGATGCTCACGAGGTTGCCGGCGCCGTAGTCGACGACCGCGATGCGGGGACGGGCGATCACGCCAATGTGCCTTTGGTCGATGCCACGCCCTCACGGCGCGGGTCGATCTCGCAGGCGACGCGGAGCGCGCGCCCGAGCGCCTTGAATGCGGCCTCGGCAAGGTGGTGGTCGTTGCGGCCCACGCCGGAAAGGTGGAGCGTCGCGCCGGCCGTCAGCGCAAACGATTCGAGCGCATGCTCGACGAGTTGCAGCGGCAGACCGCCGACGCGTTCGCCACGGAACGGGAGGTCGATCACGGCGTACGGACGGCCGCCGACATCGATCACGGCCGTGGCGATCGATTCGTCCATCGGCACCGCGCTCGAACCGAACCTTGCGATCCCGGCGCGGTCGCCGAGCGCCTCGGCAAGGGCCGCTCCGAGCACGAGCGCGACGTCCTCGACCGTGTGGTGCTCGTCGATCTGGAGGTCGCCGTCGGCCTGGATCGCGAGGTCGAACAGGCCGTGGTGCGCGAGCGAGCCGAGCAGGTGGTCGTAGAACCCGATCCCGGTGTCAATCGCGGCATGGCCGGCGCCGTCGAGCGCGAGCGTGACCGTGATCTCGGTCTCGGCGGTCGTCCGGGCGACCGTGACGCGTCGGCCCTCGCGGGGGCCGACCTCGATGGCGCCGAGTGGGGTCGTCATGCGGGGTTCTCCTCGGTCAATTCGGTGGCGGCCGCGATCAGTCGGTCGTTCTCATGCCGGTCGCGGACGGTGAGTCGCAGGTAGCCGGCGAGCGGGTGGGCGGCACCGAACGTGCGCGGGACGAGGCCCCGCGACAGTAATCCTTCGGCGGTTGCCGCAGCCCGCTCCGCGCTCGCGAACTCGACGAGGATGAAATTTGTGACCGACGGGCCAACGGACCAGCCGAGCGTGGTGAGCGTCTCGATCAGCCGTACCCGCTCCCCGCTGGTGCGCGCCAGGTTCGACTCGAGAATCATGTCGTCGAGCAGCGCCTCAGTCACGACGGTCACGGATACGGTCGAGATCGAACCGGGCGGGCGGAACGGGGCGAGACGCGCAATGATCCCTGGACGGGCGATCGCGAAACCCACGCGAAAGCCCGCCAGCGCATAGGCCTTGCTCGCGGTCCGGATGGCGATGAGGTTCGGATAGCCGTCGCGCAGCCCAAGCAGCGACGTCCCCACAAACTCGGCATAGGCCTCGTCGAGGACAACGATCGGGGCCGGGCGCCCGGCTCCCTCGGCGTCAGCGGCCAGGTCCGAGAGCAGTGTGGCGATCGTCCCGTCGGGCTCCGCGAGCGCGGTCGGGTTGTTCGGGCTGCACAGCCAGACGAGGTCGACGGCGCTCTCCACCGCGGCCGTCCGCACCGCGGCAAGGTCGAGCGCCCATCCCGCTTCGGCGCGGAGCCGTGGGACCTCGATCACTTTGGCGCCTCGCTGTTCGGTCAGCACCCGGTACATCGCATAGGTCGGCGTCGGGACCACGGCCCGGCCCCCGAACGGGAGGCAGGCCTTGGCGATGATGTCGAGGACCTCATCGGCGCCGGCGCCGGGCAGGATCTCGGCGGGCTCGACCCCGTACCGTGCTGCCGCGGCAGCGATCAGCCGCCGATAGTCGGACGGCGGGTACTCGGAGAGCGGCATGTCAAATCGCCCCGCGGCGAGCACGCGCGCCGCAAGCGCCGGCGGGGTGGGGGAGGTGTTGAGGTCGAACCGGACGATATCGGCGGGATCGAGACTGTATCGCGCGGCGACCTCCTCGTTCGTCGCCTCCCAGGCGTAGCTCGAGGGCGCGGTCGGCAATGTGAACGTGACCGGAGTCGGGCTCATCGGGTCTCGCCCGCGAACCGGATCTCCACCGCGTCGCGGTGCGCGAGCAGGCCCTCGGTTTCGGCGAGCGTCGCGACCGTGTCGCGGACCGAGGCGAGACCTTCACGGCTGATCCGCTGGACCTGGACGTACTTGCCGTATGCCTCGACACCGAGCCCGCTCGACGCCCGGGCGAGGCCCCCGGTCGGGAGGACGTGGTTCGCGCCGGTCGCATAGTCGCCGGCCGACTCGGGCGCCCACGGCCCGACGAAGAGCGAGCCCGCGTTGCGGAGACGCGCGACGGTCGGTTCGAGCGGCTGGACGTCGACCGAGAGGTGCTCGGGCGCGTAGGCGTTGATGAATTCGATGGCGGCATCGAGGTCCGGAGCGAGGACGATCCGGCCGTGGTCGCGCAGCGCGGTCGCCAGGATCGTCTGGCGCGCGGCAGTCGCGAGCTGGAGTGCGACCGCGCGTTCGACGGCGGCGGCGAAGTCGGGGTCGATCGTGACGAGGATCGCCGGGGAGTCGGGCCCGTGCTCGGCCTGGGTGATGAGGTCGGCGGCGATGCGCTGCGGATCCGCGGGCGGCGTGGCGAAAACCATGCCCTCGGACGGGCCGGCCGGAAGGTCGATGCCGACCTCGCCACAGACCTCGATCTTCGCCGCGGTGACCCACGCGTTGCCCGGACCGACAATCCGGTCGACGGGCCCGAGGCCGGCGTCGGGGAGACCGAATGCGAGGGCGCCGATCGCCTGCGCCCCGCCCGCGATGACGAGGGCATCGATTTCGAGGAGCCCGGCCGCCCCGAGCAGGACCGGGTTCGTCCGGCCGTCGCGGTCGGCCGGGGAGGCCACGACGATCTCGCCGACGCCGGCGACCCTCGCCGGAACGACGGTCATCACGAGCGATGACGGATAGGGTGCGGAGCCGCCCGGGACGTAGGCGCCGACGCGCGCGAGCGGGGTCCAGCGACGTTCGATCTCGATTCCTGGGGAGATCGTGGTCCGCGTCGAGACGGGGAGCTGCGTTTCGGCGAAGCGACGTACGTGCTCGATCGCCTGGTCGAGCGCCCGGCGGACGCGTGGTTCGAGCCGCTCCCGGGCATCGCGCAATTCGTCCGCGTCGAGGACGAGCCGGCCGTCGGGCCGCCCGCCACCGACCGCGCGGTTGGCAGTCCGGACGGCGGCGTCGCCACGGGCCCGGACGTCCGAGAGCGTCGTCCGTGCGGCCTCGCGAACTGCGGGATCGGGAACGGCACCACGGCGGATCAGGGCATCGCGGTCGAGCCGGGCGGCGGGGTCGCCGGCCGCGGCGGCCCCCAGGTCGAGGCGGCGGAGGGTGAACGGGGAGGGGTTGCCCGGCGGCTCCGTCGTTTCCGGTGCGGGGCGAGTGGCGCTCACGAGATGATCTTCTCGATCGGCAGGACGAGGATCCCGGACGCTCCGGCCGCCTTGAGCCGCGGCAGGAGTCCCCAGACATCGTCGGCGCCGACGACCGAGTGGATGGCGATCATCCCGGCGTGCGCGAGCGGGATCACCGTCGGCGATTCGAGGGCAGGGAGGAGCCGCTGGATCTCATCGAGGTGCGTCGCGGCCGCGTTCATCATCAGGTACTTCCGGCCGCGCGCGGCGACGACCGCGCTGAGCATCGTGTCGATGGCGGCCAGCTCCGTGGCACGTTCGCGGTCGGCAGCCGGGTTGGCCACGAGGATCGCCTCCGAGGCGAGGACGTCGCCGATCTGGCGCAGACCATTCATCACCAGCGTCGAGCCGGTCGACACGAGATCGACAATCCCCTCGGCGAGACCGAGCCGCGGCGCGACCTCGACCGCGCCCGAGATCGGGATGATCTCGACCGGGATCCCGCGCCCCGCGAAGAAGCGGCGGGCCGTGTTCGGGTGCGCGGTGGCGACGCGCAGACCCGCGAGGTCCTCGACGGACTGGTACGGGGCGTCGTTCGGGACGGCCGCCGCGAGGCGGCAGCGGCCATAACCGAGCGAGCGGACCTGCGGGAGTTCCGCGCCGGTTTCGCTGAGCAGGTCGACGCCGGTGATCCCGAGGTCGGCAACACCGTCGCCGACGAATTCGATGATGTCGTTGGTCCGCACGAACAGGATGTCGAGATCGTAGTTCTGGACGCGCGCGACCAGGCTCCGGTCGTGCTCGTCGAAGACCAGCCCTGCGTCGTGGAGGAGACGCAGCGTCGGTTCGACCATGCGGCCCTTGTTGGGGATCGCGAGGCGGAGTCGACGGGTCATCGGTCGCCCGCGACGGGGTAGGGGGTCGCGCCCGCGCGTGAGGCGACGTCGAGCTTGTCGAGCATTGCGCGGTAGCCGCCCTCGCCGTGATTGAGCCACGAGGCGATCCTCGTGATCGTCGCCGTGCTCGCGCCCGTCTGTCGCGAGATCTCCCCGTAGTGGAGCCCGGCCTCGAGCATCCGGACCACGGCCCAGCGCTGGGCCATGTCGCGCAGCTCGTTGAGGGTGCACAGATCGCGGAAGAAGCGCTCGGTCTCGTCGACCGACTCGAGGCTCAGGATCGCCTTGAAGAGCGCCTCGACATCGGGCGTTTGCCAGTCCTCGGCCATGATGCGTCCTCACTTGGTGACGTAGCAGCGTGTTAGCGTGCTACTACGCTATCATGCTGCCATGGCAACAGCAAGGGTGACGTTCGAGATCCTGCCGGCGATCGATCTGCGGGCCGGTCGCGTGGTTCGGCTGCGGCAGGGCGAGTTCGATCGGGAGACCGCGTACGACGCCCGACCCGAGGGCGTGGCTGACAGCTTCGCGGCGGCCGGGGCGGCCTGGCTTCATCTCGTGGACCTCGATGGTGCGCGGACGGGGATCCCGACACAGATCAGCGAGATCGCCGGGATCGTGGCGGCCGTGGGGGAGCGGGCCAGCGTCGAGGTCGCCGGCGGCCTCCGTGACGAACGGGCGGTCGACGAAGCACTCGCGGCCGGCGCGGCGCGGGCGGTGATCGGGACACAGGCCCTTCGCGATCCGGCCTTTGCGGGTCGTCTCGTCGGGGTTCACGGGGCGCATCGGATCGCAGTCGCGATCGACGTCCGGAACGGCCGCGCGGTCGGGCACGGCTGGACAACCAACGACCCTGGGATTGACGCCGCGGAAGCGATCCGCCGGATCGCCGACGCGGGCGTCGAAACGTTCGAGGTCACGGCCATCGAGCGCGACGGCCTCCTGGAAGGCCCGGATCTCACCCTCTATGACCGGCTCGTCCGGCTCGATCGGGGCTCGATCATCGCGTCGGGCGGGATCGCAACGCTCGACGACCTGCGCGCGGTTCGGGGCGCCGGTTGCTCCGCCGCCATCGTCGGGCGAGCACTCTACGAAGGGCAGCTCGACCTCGCCGAGATGATGGCGCTGGCACGTGAACCGGACTGATCAGTGCCCGGTGCCGTGACCGGCAGCCGCCTCGAGCTCCTTGCGGTGGGCGTCCATGACCTTCTCGGCGATGTGTCCGGGAACGTCGTCGTAATGGTCGTGCCGCGAGGTGAACGTGCCGCGGCCCTGCGCCAGTGACCGGAGCTCCGTGGCGTAGTTGAACAGCTCCGCCTGCGGGACGTGTGCCCTGATGACCTGCATCTCGCCGTCGGTGTCCATCCCGAGGACGCGCCCGCGGCGGCCGTTGAGGTCACGGTTGACCTCGCCCGTATACGCGTCGGGGACGCGGATCTCGACGACCATGATCGGCTCGAGGAGGGCTGGCTTGGCGTTGTGGACGCCATCCTTGAGTGCCATCGATGCCGCGATCTTGAACGACAGCTCGTTCGAGTCGACGGCGTGGAACGAGCCGTCGTAGAGCGTCGCCCGGAAATCGGAGAGTGGGTAGCCGGCGATCACGCCGCCCTCGGCGGCCTCGCGGATCCCCTTTTCGATGCCGGCGAAGAAGCCCTTCGGGACCGAACCGCCGACGATCCGCTCGGCGAACTCGACCCCGCCATCGGGGTTCGGCTCCAGCTCCAGCCAGACGTCGCCGAACATCCCGTGGCCGCCGGTCTGCTTCTTGTAGCGGCCGTGAACCTGGGTCTTGCCGCGGATCGTCTCCTTGTATGGGACCTTGGGCGTGTGGGTCACGATCGCGGCCCCGAATTTGCGCTTGAGCCGCTCGATGATGACCGCGTTATGGGCCTCGCCCATCGTCCGCAGGACCTGCTCGCCGGTCGCCGTCCGCTCGAGGCGGACGGTCGGCTCCTCTTCGAGCATTCGGGCCAGGGCGGGCCCCATCTTGTCGAGGTCGCCCTTGCTCAGTGGCTCGATCGCGACCATCAGCGACGGCTCCGGGAAGTCGAGCGCGGGCAGGACGAGTGGTGCCTCGGCCGAGCTCAGCGTGTCGCCCGTCTCGGTCACCGCCAGCTTGGCGACCGCGCCGATCTCACCGGCCTTGAGCGCGCCGATCGGTTCCTGCTCCTTGCCATGGAGCAGGAGGAGCTGGCCGATCCGCTCGTCCTCGGACCGGTTCCCGTTCCATACGTGCGCCTGTGAATGGAGCGTGCCGGACAGGACGCGGAGGTACGTCAGCCGACCGACGAACGGGTCGGCAGTCGTCTTGAAGACGCGAACGAGGAGGGGACCAGCTTCATCGGCGGGGACCTCGACCGCCGCGCCCTTCTTGTCGAGCGCCTGCGTCGGCAGCTCGTCGGCGGGCGAAGGGAGGTAGCGGACGATCGCGTCGAGCAGGGCCCGCAGCCCGATCCCCTTGACGGCGCTGCCGATGAGGACCGGCGCGAGGATCGACTCCTTGACGCCCTTGCGCAGGCACGCCTCGAGCTCGGGATCGGAGATTTCCTCGCCCTCGAGGTACTTGCTGAGCACGTCGTCGTCGGCCTCGGCGGCCGCCTCTAGCAGCTGGTCACGCCGGGTCGCGACCTCGGCGGCAAGGTCGTCGGGGATCGGGATCTCGATCTCCGTCGTGCCTTCAAGCCGCCAGGCCTTGCGGTGGACGAGGTCGACATAGCCCTCGAACGTCTCGGCGGCCCCGATCGCGACCTGGAGGGGCGCGACCTTGTTGCCGAAGCTGGCGCGCAACGCATCGAGCGCGGCCGTCGGGTCGGCGTTCTCGCGGTCGCTCTTGTTGATGAAGAAGCAGG
>JBDTNS010000059.1:0-9617 GCA_039933675.1 Chloroflexota bacterium | reverse complement strand
GTGTGTCCTGCTCCATGAGCAGCGAGCGGTTCTCCGACAGGTAGCCCGCCAGGAAGACGACGAGGATGACCTTGAGCAGCTCGGTCGGCTGCCCGCTGACCGGACCGAGCTGGATCGTGAGGCGCTGGCCGTTGATCTCCGTCCCCAGCACGAACGTCAGGAGCAGGAGACCGACGCCCACCGCCGCCCAGGTGTACTTGTAGCGACGGAGCCAGCTGTCGGAGCGGACAACAATCGCGAGCGTGGTGGCCAGTGTGAGTCCCAGGAGAAGCCAGACGAGCTGGACCTGGGCGAGCCCGAGCGTCATGCCGAAGAAGGTCTGGCTGACGAGGTCCTGTGGGAGCCGCTCCATGAGCAGGAGCGAGATCCCGCCGAGCATCGCGACGGTCGGGAGGAGGATCTGGTCGGTACGCCGGCCGGCGAGGACCTGCGCCACGTGGGCCGTGAGCAAGGCGGCGAGATAGATCCCGAGACCCTCCGGGTCGCGCAGGGCGAACCGGTGGTCGACCGTAGCCTCGAGCGAGATGCTCCCGACGGCGAGTGCCGCCGCCACGAACCCGAGCAGCCGGAGCTCCTGCCAACGAGGCTTGGGCCGGATCGGTCCGAAGAGGCGCGGGAGAACCACGGGCGTCGCGGGTCGCGTTGCGTCGGAGGTCACGCGATTGCCCGCTCGAGGCGCATCCGGACCTGGCCGATCTGCAGCTCGTCCCCAAAGCCCATCGGGGCGACGCCGTCGACCCGTCGCCCGTTGATGTACGAGCCGTTCGTGCTGTCGAGATCCTCGAGGTACCAGCTCCGCCCGCGATAGGTCAGAATCGCATGCTCGGCCGAGGCGAATGGGTCGTCGATCACGATCGCGTTGTTGACGTCGCGGCCGAGCGGCGTGATGACGTCGAGACCGAAGGCATGCCCGGCCGGGGGTTCACCGGTCGGCGATTCCAGGACGACGAGCCGGCCGGGCCGCTCGAGGTGCTCTCGGGCGGCCGCGCGCAGGTCGCGCAGAAGCGCCCGGACGACCCTCAACAGAAAGAGATAGATGAGCGCCAGGAAGAGGAGCCTGACGACCCAGATGACGAGGAGGAAGCCGTCCATCAGTCGGTCGCCACGGCGACCTCGACGATGATCGTCGTCTCCCCCACCTCCAGCCGGTCGCCGACGCCAAGGACGACCTCGGTGACTCCAGCCCCGTTGACCCGCGACCCGTTCGTGCTGCCGAGATCGACGTAGACGAGCGTCCCGCGCCGGCCGGTGATCCGGCCGTGGTGGCGCGACACCTTGCCGTCGAGGGCGACGAGGTCGTTGTCCGTGGCCCGGCCGATCGTGAGGCTGCCGCCTTCGACCACGACCTCGCGGGTCCGTCGGTCGGGATCGGTGACGCGAAGGGTCGCGCGCGGCGTCCGCGGCTGGGGAACCGTGTAAAGCCGCGTGACGGATGGATCGGCCCCTTCGTCGTCCGCACCCTCGATCGCCGGCGCGAGGTCGAGCGGACCGTGCGCGTTCCGAACGACGATCGGTTCCGCAAAACGGGCCTCGACCCGGATGTCAGTCCGCTCGATCGCGGTGTCGGCGATCAGGTCGACCCGCGGCCGGTCGACGACCGTGTAGCGGTGCGCGCGCGCGAACGACAGGGCGCCGTCGGCCAGCTCGGTCGCGAGGGTGGCCGTCATCTCGCCGAACTCGGCGAGATCGGTCGGATGGAGATGGACAATGAAGCGGTTTGGGACGAGCGTCCGATCCGAGGTCGTCAGCCGCTCGGCCTCCATCGCCCGCTCGATCCTGCGCTGGAGCTGGATCGGCTGCAGGCGCGCCCGAAAGAGACGAGCGGACGGACGCTCAAAGAGTCGTTCGAAGAACCGCTCGACGGCGGTGAGACGCGGCATGATCGGTGGCGGAGTCTACCAGAGGGTCCCGGGGAGGCCCGGCTGCCGCGCACGCCCCTGACGTTCGGCGCAGCGTGAGGGTACGCACGGTGGAGGGGCGCGCAGGACCGTGCGCTATACTCTCGACCCGCTCGAACGGGGCAGGCCGATGCGGCCAGGGTCGGGCGGTATCGGGGACCAGATGACAGAAATCCTGACGGAATCCTTCTGCGAACGGTGTGGCACGCGCTACACGTTCGAGTCCGCGCGCCCGCGCGTCCGCCTCAAGGGTGTGAAGGTGCTGTCGCGCGGCTTGAAGAACTTTGTGCTCTCGGACGAGACCACGATGGACGAGGCGATGGCGTCCGCGCGGAACGAGACCGACCGCGAGCTGACGGCCCACCAGCTCGACGCCTTCCACAAGACCTTCAACTTCTGCATGACGTGCCGCCAGTACACCTGTCCGAACTGCTGGAACGAGGTCGAGGCACGCTGCCTGTCGTGCGCTCCGCATCTCGGGCACGACATCCTGCCGGCGCCGTTCCCGGACCTCGCCCCGATCGGTGCGAACGGAAGCACCGGACATCACGTCCCCGAGGCAGACGCGCCCGGCGCCTGGCCGGTCGAGTTCGTGGCGACACCCGTCGAGATCGCGGCGGACCCCATCGCGTTCGAGCCGAGCGAGACCGATTTCGATGCGGCAGCGCGACTTGAGATGCTGACTGCGGCCCCGGCGCCGGCCGAGCCGCCCGCGACGGTCGAGGCTGTCGTGGCCAAGCCCCCGACGGCCCTCGAGGAACCGGCATCCGTCGAACTCGAACTCCGCCCTACCGAGCCTCCGGCAGTCGAAGCATTCGAGCCAGCTGCCGAGGTCGGCGAAATCAGCGTCGATGACGCGGACACCGACGCCGAAGCCGTGGCGCGCCTGACCGCCCTCGTGCCGCCACCATCCGAAGCGGATCGCCCAAAGCCGAGCGACACCAATCTCCGGGCGTCGATCGGCGACAAGACCGCTGCGCAGACCGGCGGTCTGCTCCGGCGCTTCCGGCCGGGTCAGAATCTCGATGACGAGCTCGCGGCATACGAGCGTGAGCGGACCGCATCCATGGCGCCGGATGAGAGGCCCGCGGCGCTCGCCCACGCTCCGACGATCGATGACGACGCAGTACTCATCGCCGAGCCTGAAATCGGCGTGGAACCGGACATCGCGGTCGAACCCGAAGCCGCGGTCGCCGCGAAACCCGAAGTCTTTGCCGAGCCCGAGGCTGTGGCCGAACCCGAGACCGTCGTCGCTGCCGAACCCGAGGTGCCGGCCGAACCCATCGCGGCTCGTGACAAGGTCCCGCAACCGACCTGGCGGAGGGTCGCCCCGGACTCGAGCCCGACACCGGCCGTCTCCCCGGCTGCACCGATACCCGCGCCATCGGCCGCCACGCCGGCCGGCGAGCCGCAGTGGCCGACGCGACCGGAATGGCTCGGCAGCGCCCCGGCGGCAGGATTCCCGTTCCTCAATCGACCGATCGCCGCACAGGGCGGCATTGACGCGCTATGGGCCGAGTCGAACCGGGAGGTCGTCACCGCGCCCGCCGTCCCCGGCAAATTGGCAACGGGTGGCATCCAGCCATGCGTCAGCTGCGGGCTGTCACTCTCCGCCAACGCCAGGTTCTGCCGGCGCTGCGGGACTCACCAGACCGGCTGACACTGCGCGATCCGCGCTCTCGTCACGAACCCGCACCCAGGCCGCCCCGTAGAGCAGGGCCTGGAACGTGAACGACAACCATGCCAGGGCGATGAACGCCGAGGCCAGCGATCCCGCGAGCGCCGCCACCCCGACCAGCCTCGGCACGAGCGCCATGAACGCCTGGCTGAGGAGGATGATCGCGATCCCGACCACGATCGCTGGAACGTACACGGACCGCCACCGTGGCGCGACCGGCGGGAGCAGCCGGTAGGTCGCCAACAGGACGGCGATCGCCAGCGCGGCCAGGAACGGAATCGACCGGAGCATCGACACGACCGTCGTGGCGATAGGGACCTCGGACGGCGCCACAGTGGCGATCAGTTGGGCCACTGCAACGAAGACGACGAACGCCACGATCGCCGCGCCAATGAGCGCGACAACGAGCAGTCCTCGGGCCGTGCGCCGGACGACATCCCGTTCGGGGGCCTCCGAGAAGATCCGGGCGAAGGCGACGTCGAGGGCGCCATACAGCTGACTCACCGTCCAGATGATGCCGACGATCCCGATCAGGGACGTAAGCGCCGCGCCGCGGCCGATCGCGACGACCGCGCCGTCGATCAGATCCGTCAGCGGTGGGAAAGCATCGCTGAGGGCGCGCGCCAGCCGGTCCGTCGCCGCGGGGTTGTCGGCCGCGATCCAGCCGCCGATGCCGAGCACCAGCAGCGTCGTCGGGATCGCCGCGAAGAGCGCCGCGATCGCCAGGCCGTTGGCGAGAATGCCGCCAGCGGCGCGACCGTAGATATCGAGACCCCGCCGGACGCCGACCACGCGTGGCCGGTCGAGGACGCGCGCGAGGATCGACGCGAAGTCCATCAGTCGGCCGGGGTCAGCCGCTCAGATCCTCGAACAGGACCGGCTGGACGTCCTCGGCCCGGACCCGCCGGGGCGCCGCGACGAGCGCCCGGACCTCGCCGCGCCGGACGAACCGCCGCCCGCCGAGCTTGATGCTCTGGAGCCGCCCGGCGCGTGCCCAGCCGCCGATCGCCGAGCGGCTGAAATGGACGTTCGCCGCGGCGAGGATCTCGGCCGCCTCGGCGAGGGTGATCCAGTCGGTGGCGGCTGGCATCGCGGTCAGTCGCTGGTCTTGGCGGCGTCCGGGTCGGCCCTGGATGGAGCCGTCGAGGACGAATTGCCATCTTTGCTGCCATCTTTGCTGCCGTCCTTGCTGCCGTCCTTGCTGCCGTCCTTGGCGCCGTCCTTGCCGCCGTCCCCGGTCGCGCTCGCCTCGCTTTTCGAGGGGGACCCGGAGGCCCGGTCGGCGTCCTGGTCGGACGTGGCGCCAGGGCTTGAGCCGCCGTCGCCGCTCGATTTCGAGGACCCCGATGAAGCCGTCGCACGGCGTTCCTTCTTCGCCCAGCCCGAGCCCTTGTAGTGGATTGCGGCCGCGGTGATCGCCTTGCGGACGGGGCCTTTGCCACACAGCGGGCAGGACGTCGGTCCGTCGGCGTGAACGCCGTGGATCACCTCGAAGCGGCGTCCGCACGCGGCGCAGACGTAGTCGTAGAGCGGCATCGGAGGTGGTGGTCAGCCGCGGAGGAGGCGCATGCCGCACTTCGGGCAGTAGAACGCCCGCTCGTGCGCCGATGCGAAACCGCAGTGTGCGCAGACGAGCCCGCCCCGTCCGGCGGCCGGCACGGGTCGTTCGATGGCGGTCAGACCGAGCGCGTACTGGCTGGCCAGGATGTTGCTCAGGATCCCGCCCAGCAGCTTGGCGCCGATCCTGTCCGTGTCGCCCCGGACGCCTTTGCCGCCCCAGCCGACGACGGCTCGACAGACCATATCGCCGGTCGCCTCGTCCCAGTGGGCGGCCACGCCCCCGACGATCGCGTTGTATTCGGGATAGCCGGACGTGTCGACCTCGCCGTCGAGGAGCGAGCACACGAACGTGTCGAACGCGAGATCGACCGCGTCGATCGACTCGAGCACGACGAGCGCGTGCCGGGTGATCGGCGAGTGGATGTGATGCGCGTTGAGCCACTGCATCGCCTCGGACGGCGTGACGATGTTGGGGGTCGCCTGGCTGAACTCGATCGGGAGCGGCTCGACGACCTCGATCTCGGCGCGCGCGAGACCGACGAGCATCATCGGCAGCTCGGCGACCGCGGCGGGCCCCGCCTTGAGTCGGACGCCTTCGCTGCTCTTGCCCGCGTAGTAGAGCTTGAGCTGGTGGTCCTGGGCTACGACCTCTTCGGGCATCAGGGCGGCCGAACGCGGCGCCTGGGCGGCGGCCTTGGGGCCCGGCTCCGGGCTGCCCTTGCGCTTCAGGAAGTCAAGCGGCACGTGGTGCTCCCCGGAATGGATGGCTTGGATCGGCCGTCATGGTAGCAGGGGCGCCCGAACGTGAGATCAGGCGGCCTCTCACCTGGCCTCAAGAATGAGCGCTTCGTCCGGGGCCAGGACGATGGCAGACCCGACCGGGTACGGCTCGGCGAGCGGTCTCGACGCATCCGTCGCCAGGAGTGGTTGCCAACCCACGTCCGACGCTCCCTCGGGGAGCTCCCAGGTGACCGCCTCCCGCCCGAGGTTCAGCGCAACCAGGATCACCTGACCGGGCATCTCGCGGATGTACGTGACCAGGTCGCCGACCGGTGATCCGACCGGCCTGAAGGAGCCGAGCTGGAGGGCCGTCGTGGCGGCCCGGAGCGCGATCAACCGACGATAAAAGGCGAGGACTGAGCCCGGGTCGCGGGCCTCGACCTCGACGTTGCGGGTCTCGGCGTCCGGGCCCAGCCGGAGCCACGGACGGCCGGTCGTGAAACCGGCCCCCGGACCCGGCGACCACGGCATCGGTGTCCGGCAGCGGGACCGGTCCCACCACGTGAAGTCGGACGTGACCCGTTTGGCCGGCGGGTCGACGCTCTCGTCGGGCGGGACGTCGACGTCGCCCATCCCGAGCTCCTCGCCGTAGTACAGGAACGGCGTCCCGCGCAGGGTCAGGAGCAGGACCGCGGCGGCTCGCGCAACGGCATCCCGGTTGGTCGCTCCGGCCGACTCAACCAGCCGCGACACGTGCCGCGGCTGGTCGTGATTGGACAGGACCGCGGTCGGCCAGCGGTCAGGACCGTAGACCGCCTCGCGAAGCGCGATCGCCGTGTTGACGGCGTCGCCGGTCCATGGCGCCCGCAGGAGCTCCCAGTCGAAGACGAGGTGGCGATCGGTCGTCAGTCCGGCCGCCGTTTCGACGGTCCCGTCGAAGAGTTCGCCGACCGACATGCGTCCCGGCGATTCGTCCAGGATCGCGCGGAAACGCCCGATCAGCGCCGGAAAGTCGGGCTGGTTCCGGTCGTAGAGGTGGAGCTGCCGCTCCCACGCGGTCGGCCCCGGCTGGATCGGGTTGGAGAGGAGATCGGGGTGCTTGAGGAAGATGTTGAAGACGTCGAGCCTGAACCCGTCCACACCGCGTTGCAGCCAGCCGCGGACCATCCGGAACTGGTCTTCCTCGACGCCGGGTGCCCGCCAGTTGAGCTCCGCCTGCTCTACGAGGAACGTGTGGTAGTAGAACTGCTGCCGGGTCTCGCTCCATTCCCAGCCGGGCCCGCCGAAGTACGACAGCCAATTATTGGGAGGCAGCCTGACCCCGTCCGGCCCGGTGGCGGCCGGATCGCGCCACAGGTAGCGGTCGGCGTACCGTCCAGTCCGGGCGAGGCTCGATTCCTGGAACCAGTGGTGCTGATCGCTCGTGTGATTCATGACCAGGTCGAGGACGACGCGGATGCCGCGACGATGCGCCTCGTCGACGAGCCGGTCGAAGTCGGCCTCGGACCCGAACAGCGGATCGACTCGCTCGTGATCGGCCACGTCGTAACCGAGGTCAAGACCCGGCGACGGGTAGATCGGCGACAGCCAGATCGCATCGATCCCGAGCCCGTCCGGTCCGAGATAGTCGAGATGCTCCACGATCCCCGCGAGGTCGCCGATCCCGTTGCCGTCAGTGTCGGCGTAGCTGCGTGGGTAGATCTGGTAGACAACGCCGCGCTGCCACCAGTCGTCGCCGAAGCGGGGCGATTGCACGGGTGTTGCAAGGCGGGCGGGTCGCACCGTACGGCTCCTGCGGGCTGACCCGGGTGACGATCGCGTCGCCGGCCCGGAATGGTCGTCGAATGGGCTTGACAAGGTGCCGAGAACGAGTCATTGATACGCGTTACTGACGCGCGTTACTGTCCCCCACCCGAGCGCCCTCGTCAATTCCCATTGCGGAGGCCTGCAGACGCACGATGTTGAAGCGTCCAACGAGCGCCGATGTGGCCGCGATGGCCGGGGTTTCGCGGACGACCGTCTCCTTCGTCCTCAACCGGCGCGCCGACGTGAAGATCCCCGATGAAACGCGCAAGCGTGTCGTGGACGCGGCCGTGCAGCTCGGGTACCAGCCAAATGCATCGGCGCGGCAGCTCGCCGGCGGGCGCAGCCACATCCTCGCGCTCGTCCTCCACCAATCGCCCGAGCAGGTCGCCAGTGACGCCGTCCTGGCCGAGACGTTGCGCGGCCTGTCTGCCGCGGCGCGAGAAGGCGGCTTCCGGGTGATGGTCGAGCTTCTCGCCCCGGACGGGCCCGACACATCCTACAGCTCGCTCCTGCGCGCCCAGCACGCCGACGGGCTGATCGTCTCGGGCCCGCGCTCGGACGACCCATCGCTGCTCGAGCTCGTCCGCGACGGCTTCCCGATCGTCATCCAGGGGTCGTTCCCCGATGTCGCGGTCCAGAGCGTCGACGTTGACAACGTGGCCGGTGCCCGTGGCGCGGTCGAGCACCTGCTCTCGCTCGGCCATCGGCGGATCGCCTGCATCACCAACGCGCCACTCGTCTACACCGCGGCCCAGGAACGGCTCGCGGGCTACACCCAAGCCCTGGCCGCGGCCGGCATCGAGTGCGAATCCATCCTCATCACCGAAGCCGACTTCGACGCACCGAGCGGTCACCTGGCGATGGCCCGGCTGCTCGCCCGGACGGAATTCGATGCCGCCTTCGTCGCGAGCGACGTCGTGGCGCTCGGCGCCATCGGGGCGCTGCGCGAGGCCGGGCGGCGCGTGCCGGACGACGTCTCGATCGTCGGCTTCGACGACATCCCGCTGGCCGCCTATTTCGACCCACCCCTCACCACCGTCCGGTTGCCCGCCTTCGAGCTCGGGCAGGCCGCCGGACGAGCGCTCGTGGAACGGCTCGCCGATCGGGCGATTCCGCACCGGACGCTGCTCCCGACCGAGCTCATGGTGCGCGGCTCGACGACCCGTCGACGCGCGTGACATCCGCGGGCTGGAGAGCCTGTGGCCATCCGTATGCCCCAGAACACGATCCGATGATCGGGTCGGTGATCCGGGAAAGGAGAACAGGCATGGAGGAGAGAACCTATCGGCGATCGCGGATCGCCGCATTGATCGCCGCCGTGACAGTGGTGGCGGCGGCGTGTTCGTCGGGCACCACGTCACCGAATCCAGTGGCCAGCACAGGAGGTAGTTCCTTGGCCCCGACCACCAGTGGGAGTGGCGCTCCCGCCGGTTCGGGCGCAGCCGGCACCCTGACCGGTCAGTCCGTCACCGTCATCGGGACGTGGGGCGGCCCCGAGGAGAAGGCATTCCGGGCGATGGTCGCGCCGTGGGAGGCCCAGACCGGGGCCAAGGTGAGCTACACCGGCACCCGCGACCTGAACACCGTCTTGACCACCGGCGTGGCATCGGGCGTCCTGCCCGATCTTGCCGGACTCCCGGGTCCCGGCCAGATGACGCAATGGGCCGATAGCCTCGTCGACCTCGGCGGCGTCCTTGACGTCCCGACCTATACGTCCGAAACGGCGCCGGCACTGGTCACCCTCGGTACGGTCAACAGCAAGCTCGTCGGCGTCTTCATCAAGACCGCCGTCAAGGGCCTGATGTGGTACGACCCGAAGACGGTCGATTTCTCCACACCTCCCGCGACGTGGGATGCACTCCAGGCGGCGCTCACCACGAACAAGGCCAAGGCCGCGTCCCCGTGGTGCCTCGGCATCGAGTCGGGCGCCGCATCCGGCTGGCCGGGCACGGACT
>JBDTNS010000058.1:0-9738 GCA_039933675.1 Chloroflexota bacterium | reverse complement strand
GTCCCGGGTTCTCGTTGACGCCAACGGCCGGGCGGCTTGCCGCGACCGGCAGATAGCGCCAGGCCGGCCCGATCGCGACTCCCGGCGCCCCGGCCACGCCGACCACCCGCCGCCCGGTCGGCTCCCCGGTGGAACGCGCCCGTCCCGTGATGCTGGCGACGGGTCCCGTCATGTCGGCTCCGGTTCGCCGCCCGCGGTGCCCTCGACGGTCTCGCCCAGGCCGCCGTCAACTGCCCCGCGGATGGCCTCGATCGCTGCTTCTTCGTCCTCGCCGTCTGCCGTGACCGCGATGCACTGGCCGTGCGACACGCCCAGGCCCATCACCGCGAGCAGACTCTTGCCGTTGACCTCGGCACTGCCCAGGCTCACGTTGCGGACCAGGATGGCGGCCTGCTGCGCGCCCGCCGTCCGCACGAACATCGCGGCCGGGCGAGCGTGCAGACCGGACGGATTGCGGATCTCCAGTTCGACCGAGATCATCGACCGACTCCCTTGTCCAGGTCGCGCGCGGATTCGGCGGCGGCCAGGACCTCGTCCAGCGATTCGCCGATGCTGGCCTGGACGGCGGCAAGGACCGCGCCCTCGACGATCGGTCCACCGCTGATCCGGACCCGTGGGGCGGTTCCCGCGGACATGGTCTCGATGGCCGTTTCGGTGGCCAAGATGGCGCTGCCGAGGTCGCCGATCACGAGCACGCCAGCGCCCGAGTCAGCCGCGGCGATGGCCGACGCGATGCGGTCCGCATCGGTACCCAGGCCGCCGGTCGGCGCCCCGCCCACTGCCGTCAGGGAGAGTGCCGGGCCGGCCATCTGGGCCGCCAACTCGACCACGCCGGTGGCCAGCGCGCTCGAGTGCGAGACGATCACGATGCCCACCAGGGGAGCTTGATCCGGCATGTAGACCTGCCTGCGCGAACGGATCGGGTGCTGCCGCGCCCGACGAGGTCCAGCCGCCGGACGAAGCCGGCGGCTGGTGTCCGGCCCCTGGCCGGGATTGAACGACTGGTCAGGCGGGCGCAGCCTCGTGGCCGTCCTGCTCCACCCAGTCGAAGGTGCGGGTGACGGCCTTCTTCCACAAGCGGTATTCGCGCTCCCGGGTGGCGTCATCCATGTTCGGGGTCCATTCCTTGTCCTTGGCCCAGTTCGCCCGGAGATCCTCCACGGCGTCCCAGAACCCGACCGCCAGACCGGCCGCGTAGGCCGCGCCGAGCGCGGTCGTCTCGGCGACCTTGGGCCGGATGACCGGCACGTCCAGGACGTCCGACTGGAACTGCATGAGCAGCTCGTTGTAGACCATCCCACCGTCCACCTTGAGCGCGGTCAGGGCGACCCCCGAGTCGGCGTTCATGGCATCGAGGACTTCACGCGTCTGCCAGGCCGTGGCCTCCAGGACCGCCCGGGCGATGTGGCCCTTGTTGACGTAGCGGGTCAGGCCGGCGATGACCCCACGGGCGTCGTTCTTCCAGTACGGCGCGAACAAGCCGGAGAAGGCGGGCACGAAGTACACGCCGCCGTTGTCCTCGACCGTGCCGGCCAGCTTCTCGACCTCCTCGGAGGTGGAGATCATGCCCAGGTTGTCGCGCAGCCACTGGACGAGCGCGCCGGTGATCGCGATCGAGCCTTCCAGGGCGTAGACGGTCGGCTCCTTGCCGATCTTGTAGCCGACCGTGGTCAGCAGGCCCTGCTTGGACGGCACCATCTTGGTGCCGGTGTTGAGGAGCATGAAGTTGCCGGTGCCATAGGTGTTCTTGGCTTCACCCGGCGAGAAGCAGGTCTGCCCGAAGAGGGCCGCCTGTTGGTCACCCAGGATGCCCGCGATGGGTACGCCCTTGAGGTCGCCGACGCCCGTCCCGTAGACCTCGCTGGACGCCCGGATGGACGGCAGCATGGACCGCGGGATGCCCATCAGGGACAGGATCTCGGGGTCCCAGTCGAGGGTCTCCAGGTTCATCAGCATGGTCCGGCTGGCGTTGGTCTGGTCCGTGACGTGGACGCCACCCTCGACGCCGCCGGTCAGGTTCCAGACACACCATGTGTCGATGTTGCCGAACAGCAGGTGGCCGGCCTCGGCCGAAGCGCGGGCACCCTCGACGTTGTCGAGGATCCACTTGACCTTGGGGCCGGAGAAATAGGTGGCCAAAGGCAGGCCGACCTTGGCTCGCAAACGGTCCTGTCCGCCATCCTTGGCGAACTCGTTGACGATCTGGTCCGTCCGGGTGTCCTGCCACACGATGGCGTTGAACACCGGCTTGCCGGTCCGGCGATCCCAGACCACGGCCGTTTCGCGCTGGTTGGTGATGCCCACTGCGGCGAGGTCCGAGCTCTTGATCCCGGCCTTGCCCAGGGCGCCCCGGATGACTTCGGTGGAGCGTTGCCAGATCTCGATCGGGTCATGCTCCACCCAGCCGGGCTTGGGGAAGATCTGCTCGTGTTCCTTCTGATCGATGGCCACGACCTGGCCGCTATGGTCGAAGACCATGAAGCGGGTGCTGGTCGTGCCCTGGTCGAGCGCTCCGACGTACTGCGTCACTGGACGCGATCTCCTTTCTCCTTCCACGGCTCTCGGTCGATCAACGGCCGAGTGCGTCGCGGAGGGACTCGAACAAGATGGTCGTGCTTGCGGCTCCTGGATCCATGTGGCCGGCCGAGCGTTCTCCGAGGTAGCTGGCGCGACCCTTGCGGGCAATGAGCGGGGTGATCCGATCGCGGCCCGTGGCGGCCGCGCGAGCGGCGGCCTCCAGGGCTGGGAGCAGGTCTGAGGCAGCATTCGATTCGAGGGATTCGGCGGCCGGGGTCATGGCGTCCACCATGGTCTTGTCGTCCGGGTTCGCCTTGCCCCGGGCAATCACGCCATCGAGGCCGGCCCGAACGGCGGTCGCCAGGTCCGCGCCGGTGATCTCGGCGGCGTCGCCCAGCGACGTCCCGAAGCGGAGGAAGAACGTCCCGTACAGCGGTCCGCTGGCGCCCCCGACGGTGGAGATGAGCTTCATCCCGACCTGCTTGGCCAGGGCTCCGGGCGGGCCCGCCCGGAGACCCGGGAGGGCCTCTCGGACAGCGCTGAAGCCCCGATCCATGTTGATCCCGTGGTCGGCGTCCCCGACCGCCGAGTCAAGCGCGGTGAGGTGCTCGCGCTCGGCATGCAGGCGGTCGGCGTACAGCTCGACGAAGCGAGCCAGATCCGCCGTGGTGATGGACACCCGGGCTACGCTCCCCAGCGCAAGGCGGCGGTGTGGACGGGCGCGTCCCAGTAGCCGGTCAGTTCGTCGTCCAGCTTGAGCAGCGTGATCGACGTGCCGGCCATATCCAGCGAGGTGATGAAGTTGCCGACGAGGCTGCGCCCGATGGTGATCCCACGCTCCTCGAGGACCTCGGCCAGTCGCCGGAAGATGATGTACAGCTCGATCAGCGGTGTCCCGCCCAGCCCGTTGACGAAGGCCAGGACCGTGTCGCCCTTGGCGATCACACCGTCGTCGAGGATCGGCCCGACGAGCATGTCCGTGATCTCGTCGGCGGATGCGATCTTGACCCGTCGACGGCCGGGCTCACCGTGGATCCCGACGCCGATCTCCATCTCGTCATCGGCGATCTCGAAGGTCGGTTTGCCGGCTGCAGGGACCGTGCAACTGGTCAGGGCCATGCCCATCGAACGGACGTTGTCCTGGACCTTCTGGCACAGCGCGGCGACCGTGTCGAGGTCCTTGCCCGCCTCGGCGGCGGCACCGACGATCTTCTCGGCGAGGACGGTCCCGCCGACGCCACGTCGACCGGCCGTGTACAGGGAGTCCTGCACGGCGACGTCGTCGGCCATGACGACGGACTTGACCTTGATCCCTTCGGCATCGGCCATCTCGGCGGCGATCTCGAAGTTCATGATGTCGCCGGTGTAGTTCTTGACGATATGCAGGACCCCGGCTCCGCCGTCGACCGCCTTGGTCGCGGCCAGCATCTGATCTGGCACAGGCGAGGTGAAGACGGCGCCGGCACACGCTGCGTCGAGCATGCCCAGGCCCACGAAGCCGCCGTGCATCGGCTCGTGACCGGAGCCACCGCCGGAGATGATCCCGACCTTGCCCTGGCGGGGCGCGTCCTTGCGCACGATGACGTTGGGTTCTTCGATCCGAAGCAGGTCCGGGTGGGCGGCGGCCATGCCGGCCAGCGCCTCCTCAACGACCCGGTCCGTGCTATTGATGAGCTTCTTCATCGCTCCTCCTGGTGGTGACCCGATCCGCCGTCCGGCAGCGTGCCCGAACCGGTGCGTGCGACCGTGTCGACGCACCCGGCCCGGAGAAAGGTTGGTGAGGTCAGCTAGCGGTGGTCACCACCTTGAGCATGAAGTTGGTGAAGAAGACCTGGTAGGCGATCGCCGCGACCGCGCCGCCAACGAGCGGCCCGACGACGGGAATCCACGAGTACGACCAGTCCGAGTCACGCTTGCCCGGGATGGGCATCAGGAAGTGGATGATGCGTGGCCCAAGGTCACGGGCGGGATTGATCGCGTAGCCGGTGGTCCCGCCCAGGGCGAGGCCGATGACCAACACGAGCAGGGCCACGGGCAGGGCACCGAGCGCACCGAGTCCGGGCTTGACCGCGGGGTTGTTGGCGAAGGCGAAGATCACGAAGACCAGCACGAACGTCCCGATCGCTTCACTCAAGAAGTTCCACATCGGACTGCGCACCGCAGGACCGGTGCAGAACACCGCCAGCTTGAGGTCCGCATCCTCGGTCTCCCGCCAGTGGGGATAGTAATGAAGGAAGACGAGGGTCGCGCCGATCATCGCACCGAGCATCTCGGCGATGACGTAGCCGGGCACATCGGCCCAGCCGATGCCGCCGTTGATGGCCAGGGCCAGGGTGACCGCGGGGTTGAGGTGGGCGCCGCTGATCGGTCCGGCGATGACCACGCCGGCGAAGACGGCCAGGCCCCAGGCCAAGGTGATGACGATCCAGCCCGAGTTCTGCGCCTTCGACTTCGCCAGCAGCACGCCGGCCACGACACCGTCTCCCAAGAGGATCAGCATCCCGGTCCCGACGACTTCTGCCAGGAATTTCTCTGCTGTCATTTCCACGTACTCCGCTGCGGTGGTGATGGACGTGGGCCGGGTCAGCTCGACGGGACGGCCGCAGGCGCCGACGATCGCCACCAAGCACGCAAGGTGGCGGCCAGCGTTAACGGACCGATGGGAAGCGCACTACGGCGCCTTCCGGTCCCACTGGGCGATCGGTCCGGGAGGATCGTCGGGGGCCCCTCCTCCTTTCCGCTTCGGTGCGCGGATGGTCGGCTGCCCGGCTGTGGGCCGGTTGCCGTACGAGGCTGACTGTAGTCGCCGTTGGGGACGATGTCCACATCCGGATGGGGCCGTTCGGACGTGCCGGTATGGCGTATGCTCGGCCCACGAGCGCGTCACGACCGTGCCGCGCGGGCGGGCAAGGAGGTTGGCCATGACCGACGATTCGAAGGCCGCGGGCCCGTGGGACCGACACGAGATGGAGACCGACGACCCCGCCACGAGTGGGGCACAGCCGGCCACCGACCCGGCCGCGACCGATGATGAAGAGGGCGCCGACCGGCCCGACTGGAACCTCGGGTCGATGGCTCCTGAGCGGGCTGATGGCAGCGGTGGGCCGCACACCGAGCCCGTCGATCCCGACGAGGGCACCGGCCCGTCCGGTGGCGGGGTCAACCCCGGCGGCGGCGAGCGCTGGGCGGAACGCGACAAGGACTGACCGGCGCTGGAATCACGGCCGGCCCGTGTGCCGGTCGAGCCATGCGGCCAACGCCTATCCAGCCTAGCCTCCAACTCGACGAACCTTCCGCGGCCCACGCGCGTCGGGTCGAGGAAGACACGAGCGCCAAACCGGATCTGCGTGAATCCACGGACACCGAGGCTCAATGGTTCTGGTACTCCGCCATACCCGCCTTGGTTCCCAACCTGTTCAGGGTTCGCAGAATCGCGCATGAGTGGTTTCATTTCGGGCACCAGCGCGGCCACTGGCGCGATCTCGCCAAGAGGGTGAGGGTTCGGTCGGATCGAAATGGAGGCGACTCAGGCCGGTTGGTCGGCCAGGCTCGAGTCGTCCGTCCAGTCGGGGCGGTGGCGGGCCCACTCCGGCTTTGACACGCGAGGCACCTCGCGACCCGCGGACCCCCAAGAGTCAGACGCCCCGACGTTCCACGCGGCGGGGCCAGGGAACCGATTCGGCGCAGGCGGTGTACTCACAGCATCAATCCGGCGCTCCCCAGAGATCTTCTGGCCAAGAGACCGATCTCCAACCGGTCAAACGATCTGGCCGCTGATTGATTCGGTGGTCGTTGAGTTCGGGGCGGCACCAAGGCAGGATGTCATCGACCGTTTCGTCGCGGGGGCCAAGGTCTCCGATTCCGAGTTGACCGAGGTTTGGACGACGACGACCCAGACAAGCGGCGTCTGGAATGCGCCCGGGTATCGCCGAGTCTTCGAAACAATCCGATCACTGAATGCGAACAACAGCCACAAGGTGCGGGTCATTCTTGGCGACCCAGGACGTGCCGCTGCCCTGTGTGGTCGCACTGATCTCGAATCGGGCCAACCATGCATCGACCGTGATGCGTTCATGGCTGCCGCCGCACTGGCAGAACTCGGCGCAGGACATCGCGTCCTGATATTGGCCGGGGTGTTTCATGTTTGGCGTCCGCCCGATTCGCGCGAGGCTTCCGCCATGTCGAGGATTGTTGCCCCCGGCCACGAACCCTACGTCTTATTGCCGTTCGGTCCGTTGGCCAACAACAAAGCTGTCCGCGACCACATCGCACAACTCCCTGGGACATCGATCGTTACCGATCCCTGGCTCGACACCGTTCCATCATCTGCCCTTCGCGGAACCACAACGGTCGATTGCGATAATCCACCGTGTGAGACACCAGATACCAGCGGTTCGCTCAAAGACGTCGCCGACGGTTTTGTAAACCTGGAACCATGAGGTACCCCGATACACGCTGACCGTTTGATCTGGCTGCAGTCGGTCGGCCGGTCAATTGTCTGCGCTCCGCCTATCGTCGGCCGTCGTCGATCCGTCGTGAGATCAGGGTCGAAAGGCGGGAAATTGGCCGATCCCGATGGGCTTTGCGCTGGATGTTGGCGTTGCCGCGACCATGATCGTTCCGCTCTCGGACCATGCCAGTCCTCCATCGAGAGACCAGGCCGGGAATCGGTCACTCACGTTGTTCGATGTGACCGGCCGGACGTTGCTCCCGTCGACTGCCATAACCTGGATCTCCATGCCTGAGTCGAAGCCATTGACGCCGTGCTCATAGGCGATCGACGTTCCGTCGGGCGACCAGGCCGGGTACATGTCGTACGCGCCGTCATGAGTCAGACGGCGTTCGTTCGTTCCATCCCGATTGATCACGTAGACCTCGTAGTGTCCGGTTCTGGCTGACGCGAAGGCGAGCTGCCCGCCATCCGGCGACCACGACGGGTATTCGCCCGATCGCTTCGTGACCCGGCGCACCTGTGCGTCGTCAACCTCGATCAACGCGATATCCTGGATCGTGTCGGTGAAGAAGTGGTCAAACGCGATCGTTCGGCCGTCCGGAGACCACGCCGGGGACCGGTCGTCCGGGGAGCTATTCGTGAGGTTCCGCTGACAGCTCCCATCAGCGTTCATCACGTAGATCTCATCGTTGCCGTCACGTTGAGTCCGGAACGCAATCTGCTGACCGTCGGGGGACCAGCTGGGCTTCATGTCGAGACCGAGGCTGAAGGTGAGCCGGCGAACATCCGTCCCGTCGACGCGCATGAGATAGATCTCCGAATCGGAGCGGTAGTCCCGAGCGAACGCGATGTCCTCACCACCTACCGGAGTCTCCCCAGGGAGCTTCGGCGCACAAGGAGCCGTTGGACTCGGCGACGCGATCACCCCCTCACCGAACCCCAGGTCGGCGCATCCATACGGTGCTGCTCCACTCGTCGAGACGATCAGGGCAACGAGCTTTCCAGGAAACGCAAGGTAGCTTCGCGCATCGATCTGCTCGGTTCGTCGTCCATCCTCGACGTCAGCAAACTGAAATGGGGCGTCATGGTTTGCGACCGGCATTCCGCACGAGTCCTGGTCGTAGATCCCCCAAGGGTGGGGGACGGCCTTCTCGGCGATTGCTATTGCGACCGAAATCGTTCCATCGCCCGCGAGCTCGAAGTCGATCGTGCCGACGCTGCCACCCTCCGGCGAGACCAGGGCGTGAAGACCGATTCGGTCGCTGGTGACGGGAGCCGCGCTGCTGCCGCGTATGGACGAAGGCGCAGCCGCGGCGATCGACGGCTCGGACGTCGCACGTGTCGGGATCGTGGACGACACGCGGGTCGGCGCAGGTGTCGCGGAGCAAGCAACGATCAGGACCAGACACGAACAGGCAGCGACAGTGCGAACTCTCACGCTCCTATTACACCTCCAGCGATCGATCGGTTCGACTCCTCGAACCCGGTGGCGCCTCGGGACGTGCCCCAGAACCAGATGTCGGATGGTTGGGAGCCATGAACGCGCGCGCAATGCCGGCATCCACGATCGACGCGATCGCTGGTCGGGCGAACGTCTCCAGTTGGCACCGCAAACTAGTTGACAAGTGGTCGTTCGGCGCGTATGGTTTGTCGCGTCAACCAGTTTGGAGATGCCACCATGCAACGCCGCCACCTCGAATCGACCGCCGCCAACTACCCGTACCTCCAGGGCCTCTGGATCATCCCCCTCGGGATCGGGATGATCGTCGCGGGCGTCTCCAACCTGGAGAACGCCCCCTCCGGCGTTCTGATGCTCGGCATCATCGTCGCGGCCCTGGCCTTCGCCGGGGGACTATCGCTCGTCATCGGCCGGTACTACCGCCAGCACTACGGTTCGGTCACCCCGACACGCGACCGCTATGTGCGCCAGTTCATCGCCCTCGGAGCCTGGATCGCGATCCTCTTCATCGGTGCGAACCAGTTCCTGCTCTGGTCGCCGGACGGACCCCGGTGCATCTACGCGTCGGCCTTCGCCCTCGCGACCCTCGCCTACTACGCGATCCTCGTCGGCCTCCGGCTGCACCACGTCGTCCTTTGGGGTGCCGTGTTCGTGGCCGGGCTGCTGCCCATCTGGGGCGGACTCGGCGCGGACCGAGACGCCCTCGCGATGGTCCCGCTCGGACTTGTGCTGATGGCATCGGGCGTGCTCGACCAGCGGCTCCTGGCGCGCTCGTTCGGGCCGTCAACGGGTGCGCGCCTCGAGGAGGCTCGTGTCGACGGGTAGGGGGGAGCTCGTCCTCGATCGGCTGATCCACGAGCCGGCCAGGCTCGCCATCCTGACGGTTCTCTCGTCGGTCCAGGACGCGGACTTCGTCTTCCTTCAGCGCACGACGGGGCTCACCCAGGGCAACCTCTCGAGCCACCTGACGAAGCTCGAGGAGGCCGGGCTGGTCGCGATCGAGAAGTCGTTCGTCGGGAAGCGCCCGAATACCAACGTCGCGTTGACGCCGGTCGGCGCACAAAGGATCGCGGCGCACTGGGCGCAGCTGGATCGACTGAAGGGCCTCGCGAGCGCTCCAAGGGAGGCGTAGAGGAACGTCAGGCCGCCGACGGTCGAACGGGGTGAGTCAAGCGTGGGCATCCCAAAATGAGTCAGATGGTCACTGGGCGGCTGTCTCTATCGGGCGAGCCGCGAAAGGACTAGCGGGGCGAGGACTCGTTCAGGCTGACGGCAGCTCGAATGAGGGTCGCGAAAGCCTCTTCATCGA
>JBDTNS010000057.1:0-9750 GCA_039933675.1 Chloroflexota bacterium | reverse complement strand
ACGGCCAGCAACTCGACGGCCAGCAACTCGGCGGCCGCATCCGGTGGAGCGTTGACGCCGGTCAAGTTCCAGCTGCAATGGGTGGCCCAGTCCCAGTTCGCCGGCTACTACGCAGCGCTCGACCAGGGCTATTACAGGGCGCTCGGGCTGGACGTCACGCTGCTGCTCGGCGGGCCGAACGTCAACAACGTCCAGGTCGTCGCGACGGGCGGCGCCGACATCGGGACCGCCTGGCTGCCGAACATGCTCCAATCTCGCGAGGGTGGCACGGATCTGGTCTCGATCGCCCAGATCTTCCAGCGCTCCGGGACCCGGATGGCGTCGTTCAAGGCCGCCGGTATCACCGACCCGAAGACCATGGCTGGCAAGAAGATCGGCAGCTGGCTCGGCGGCAACGAACCGGAGCTGTTCGCCGGACTGACCAAGGCGGGCCTCGATCCGACCAAGCAAAACATCATCAAGCAGAACTTCGACATGTCGGGGCTGCTCAAAGGTGACCTCGATGTCGCCCAGGCGATGATCTACAACGAATATGCCCAGGTCCTCGAGGCGAAGAATCCGACGTCCGGCAAGCTCTACCAGGCGAGCGAGCTCAACGTGGTCGACTTCAACGACCCGGCCGTCGGCACCGCGATGCTCCAGGACCAGATCTTTGCCAGCGACAAGTGGCTCAAGGCCGGGACCAACGCCGATGTCGCCGCGAAGTTCCTGCAGGGGACGTTCCAGGGCTGGATCTACTGCCGCGACAATCCCCAGAAGTGCGTCGATATCGTCCTCGCCAAGGGATCGCAGCTGGGCGCCAGCCACCAGGCCTGGCAGATGAACGAGATCAACGCCCTGATCTGGCCCTCGCCGAACGGGATCGGCCTGCTCGACAAGGCGCTCTACGACCAGACGATCTCGATCGCCACGACCTACAAGGTCCTCAAGGCGGCCCCGTCCGCCGACGCAACCCGGACCGACCTCGCCCAGAAGGCGCTCACCGCGCTCGGTGCGTCGGTCGACACGAAGGGTGCGAGCTTCGCCAAGGGGACGATCACCCTCAACGCAGGCGGCAACTAGCCGCGCTCAACCTCTCGTCACGGTTCGAAAGGCCGGCCCGCGAGGGCCGGCCTTTCGATTTCCGGAGTTCGCTGGTCGAGGGGCGGGGCCGTCTGGCCAGGCTCCCGGTCCGTCGCAAGGCCCATGCCTCGGCCAACATTCCCAGCAGGCTTACCTGGCGGGCATCGAGGGCCTAAGACCTGGATACACCAGGTTGGACCGCGCGCGCCGCGCCGGCGGAGCCTCGCCCGAGCGTTGGCCTATCCCGGATCCCGAGCAAATGGCCAGAAGCGAGCCGACTGACGGAGGCCCTCGCCCAGGGGTTATATAACCTGTGGGTACATATGCCCCGCGACGGTGCTGTCAACCCCGGCGCTCAGTCCGAGCGGCCGGTCCCGAATTGGCGGTCGCCGGCGTCGCCGAGGCCGGGCTGGATGTAGCCCTTCTCGTTGAGCGAGCGGTCGAGGGCAGCGCAATGGATCGCGACGTCGGGGTGCGCCGCCGTCACCGCCGCGACGCCCTCTGGCGCGGCAATCAGGTTGACGAGCTTGATCCGGACGGCGCCCCACTTCTTGAGCACCTCGATCGCCGCCGTCGCGGACCCGCCGGTGGCGAGCATCGGATCGAGGATCAGGCACAGGTCGACGGTCGCGGAGTCGGGCAGCCTGTTGTAGTACTCGACCGGGCGAAGGGTCCGCTCGTCGCGGAAGAGCCCGAGGTGCCAGACCTGCGCGGTCGGCATCAGCTCGAGCATCGCATCGACCATCCCGAGCCCGGCCCGCAGGATCGGGATGAACCCAACTCGCTCACCCAGCTGGGCGGCCGTCATCGGCTCCATCGGCGTCCGGATCTCGCGCGGCTTGACGCTGACATCGGCCAGCGCCTCGTAACCGAGGAGCCAGGACAGCTCTCGGACGACCTCGCGGAATTTTTTCGGCTCGGTGTGCTCATCGCGCAGGATCGCGAGCTTGTGGAGGACTGCCGGGTGCTGGGAAACGTGGAGCGTCTGGGCGGACATGGGTGGTTCGGTGACCTCCGGGCGAGGGCCTTGACGGCTCGAGACCCATCGTAGCAACCGTCGCGGTATTCTCGCGATCAGCGTCTCCACTTCACGACACCGCCCGGAGCCCAATCGATCGTGTCCGCACCAGCCACCCCGCGACCGGGTCGCGCCTCGACGCGCGCCGGCGCCCGCAGTCGGATCGCTCCGCCGATCCTCGCCCGCCAGGTCCGGAACGGGATCGAGGAGAGCGTCCACCGCGGCGACATCGTCGAGTCCGACGCGGCCGGCCGGATCATCCGCCAGCTCGGCGATCCGGACCGCATCGTCACGCTGCGTTCGACGGTCAAGCCGTTCGGTCTCCTCGCGCTGATCGAAGCGGGCGGGATCGAGTTCTTCGACCTCGAGCCGGCCGAGCTCGCGGTCATGGCCGCCTCCCACTCGGGCGAGGATCTCCACGTCCGGACGCTCCAGGGTCTCTATCGTCGCTCGGGCGTCAGCCAGGCGCTCCTCGCCTGCGGTTCCGCGGGTGCCCCGCTCGACGCGCTGACGGCGGCCCGCCTGGCGCGCGACGGGGAGAAGGCGGGACCGGTCCGCCACATGTGCTCGGGTGCGCACACGGTCTCGCTCCTGCTGTCGCGCCTGCGCGACTGGGATCCGATCGACTACTGGAAGCCGAACCATCCCTCGCAGATCGCATTCCGGGCCGCCGTCGCCCAGGCGTTCGGCACGACGCCGGCGAAGCTGCGCACTGCGGTCGACGGTTGCGGCATCGAGACGTTTGCGTTTCACCTTCGCGAGGTGGCCCGCGCCTACGCGATGCTGGCCGATCCGGCCGGGATTCCCGCCGCGGACCCGCGCTCGGCCGTCGCTGCGTCGCTCACGATCGTCCGCGACGCGATGCTCGCCAACCCGGAGATGGTCGCCGGCCGCCACGACCGGCTCGACACGTCGCTCGCAAAGGCCGTGCCCGGGCGCGTCGTCAGCAAGGGCGGGTCCGAGGCGCTGCGCGGAGTGGCCATCCTCCGGGGGCCGCGCAACGGCACGAGCGAATCTGGGGCGTCCGGGTTGGCCATCAAGATCGAGGACGGGGACGGTCACGGTCGGGCGGGCTGGGCGACGACCGTCGAGGCGCTCCGCCAGGCCGGGATCCTCGATAGTGGCGCCCTGCGCGACCTGGCCCGCTACCACCGTCCAGCGGTCCTCGACCCGCAGGGCCGGATCGGCGCCGAGACGATCGCCCAATTCGAGCTCGCACCGGTGGGCGAGCTCATCGGCTGAGCACGCGAGACCCTGATGGCCACCGACGCCGATCCGTATCGCACGCTCGGGCTCCCGCGCGGCGCCACGCTCGACGAGGTCAAGCGCGCGTACCGGCGGCTGGCGAAGGTCAATCATCCCGACGCGGCTGGCGAGTCGGCCCTCCCGAGGTTCCTCGCCATCCAGGCGGCGTATGAGCAGCTGGCCGGCGGCGGGTCGGGGAAGAGCCGTCGAACCGGGCCGGCCGCGCCTCGACGGCCGTGGGATCCCGAGCCCGAACGCGGTGCGAGCGGGCCTGGGCGCGGCTGGGCCGGTCGCCGAGGCGCGACGGGGCGACCGGGGAGCACGCCCGGAGGGAGCGGCGGTGCAGACGGTGCCGGGAGCGCGGGCCGGCCGGGCCGGAGGCGGACGTACGAGCCACGTCCGGGGACGGATGGCGCGACCGATGCCCCGCCGGGCGGGGGGAAGACCCGGACGCCGAACAAGGCCACCTTCGGCTCGACGTCCTACGACGGCGTCGGTGGACCGTTCGAGCCCGATTGGGGCGGCGCGAGCTGGTACGGGACGACGAGCGGCACCTACTGGACCCTCAACCCAAAGGAGTACGCGGATCCGCGCAAACACGGACCCGAGTACCAGGCACGCGCCCGCCGGTCGGCACGAGGCCGTGCCAGTGCGGGGGAGACCGAGACAGCCGAGTCGGGCCCGGCCGCCGATGACGCGACCGCGCCCGAAACGACGGGCCCCACGACCGGTGACGCCGGCGAGCCGAGCGCCGATCGCGTACGCACACCTCGAGGCCGGCCAGGCGGTCCGACCCACACCACGACCTCGTGGTGGAACTCGACCGCGGGACCGACTGACCCAGCCGACGCCGAGGACGCCGACGACCGAACCAACCGGACGGCGTACCCCGGCGAGCACCGGCGGCCGACGGACGCCGCGCCACCGTTCCACCCGACCGGGGAGCCGCCGCCCGATCTCGGTCGTGCGGCCGCAGAGATCGTCCACGCGCTGACCGACGACCGATTCGGCGGCGTGCGGGGCCGGTTCGTCAGGGCGCTCATCGGCTGGCTCCCGATCGCGCTGGGGCTCGGCTGGGCGGTCGGCGAGCTGACCGGTTGCGGTCGATTTGCCGCGACCTGCAACGGCGCCGGCGAACCAGTCCTGCTCGTCCTTCAGGTTGCGGTTTTCGCGCTCCTCTTGGTGCTCCCGGTCGCGGCATCGGTCGCGGCGAGCGCTGCCGTCGGCCTCTTCGTCGCCGCGGTCATTGGCTCGCTGATCCTGTCGGCGACCGGCGGGGCTGCCGATTTCGACTCGCGCCAGGCGGCGCTCGGGCTCGTCCTGGCCATCGGCTGGCTGATCGGGCTCGCGTTCGCGTTCGGGCGCCGCGTGCGCACGCTCCGCACCGCGACGCGTCCCGTATCCTGAGGCCATGCCCCGACGACACGATCAGCGCGACCTGTCCGCTGCTGCCCAGCAATACCTCCTGGCACTCCGGGTCCTCGCCGGCCCGGACGACGCGACCGGCGTGACGGCAGCCCAGATCGCCCGCAACCTCGGCGTCACCACGCAGGCCGCCAGCGAGATGTTCCGCAGACTCGTCGCCGACGGCCTCGTCGCCCACGCCGAGGGCCGGGACCTCCACCTCACGACGGCCGGGCGCACCGCGGCGGACGCGATCTTCCGACGTCACGCGCTCCTCGAATGGCTGCTCACCTCGGTGATCGGGCTCGGCTGGGCCGAATCGGACGACGAGGCGATGCGCCTCCAGGGCTCGATCTCACCCCGCGTCGAGGCGCGGCTCGACGAGATGCTGGGCCACCCCGAGACGTGCCCGCACGGCAACCCGATCGATGCCGAGACGGCACGCCGGCGGCCGGCGGGGATCCGCCTCAGCGAGATGGAGGCCGGTACCGCGGCGACGATCTACCGGATCACCGAGGAGGCCGAGGAAGATGCCGCGCTCCTCTCGTATCTCGAGGCGAGAGCCCTGACACCCGGCGCCGCGATCACGATCCTGGCCCGCAGCGAATCGCTCGATTCGCTGACGCTCGACGGTCCACGTGGCCGGGCGACTCTCGGCCTTCGACCCGCGGCGCTCGTCCGGGTCCTGCCCGGCGAGGCCGATCCGGCCCTCTTCCATCGCGTTCCGACAGCGGCGGCCGCCTCATGACCGCGCCTCGCGTCCGGATCGCCCCGAGTCCCACCGGCCCGCTCCACATCGGGACCGCGCGGACCGCGCTCTTCAACTACCTTTTCGCGCGACATACCGGGGGGACGTTCATCCTCCGGCTCGAGGATACGGACCAGGCGCGCAGCTCGATCGCGTACGAGAAGGACATCCTCGACGGGCTCCACCAGCTCGGTCTTCGCTGGGACGAAGGCCCGGAGGTCGCCGGGGATGCCTCGCGCGGCGCGTTCGCCCCGTACCGCCAGATGGAGCGGCTGCCGATCTACGCGGCCGCCGCCGAGCGCCTCCTGGCGGCCGACGCGGCCTATCCCTGCTTCTGCACGCCCGAGATGCTCGAGGCCGACCGGAAGGCGCAGGAGGCGGCCAAGCTTCCGCCGAAGTACGTCGGGCGCTGCGCGACGCTCACGCTCGAGGAGCGCGCCGAGCGGCAAGCCGAGGGTCGCCGACCCGCGCTCCGGTTCCGTGTCGGCACGGGCGTCGTTGCATTCGACGATATCGTTCGCGGCCGGGTCGAGATCGACGTCTCGAACCTTGGTGGCGACTTCGTCATCGTCCGCAGCGACGGCTCGCCGCTCTACCACTTCACGGTCGTCGTCGACGACGCGGCGATGGAGATCAGCCACGTCATCCGGGGCGAAGACCACCTCTCGAACACACCCAAGCACATCCTCCTCTTCCGCGCGCTCGGTCACCCCGAGCCGCAGTTCGCCCACCTCCCGCTCATCCTCAACCCGGATCGCACGAAGATGAGCAAGCGCAAGAGCCAGACGGCGATGGCCGACTACCTCGCGGAGGGGTTCATCCGCGAGGCGCTCGTCAACTACCTCGCCCTGCTCGGCTGGGCGACCGGGACCGAGGAGGAAGTCCTCTCGATCGAGGAGATCGTCGAGCGCTTCGAGCTGACCGATGTCCACAAGGGCGGCGCGGTCTTCGATCGCGAGCGGCTCGAGTGGCTTAACGGGCAGTGGATCCGCCGGCTCGAACCGGACGATCTCGTCGACCGGCTGCGGCCCTTCCTCGAAGCCGATCTGGCCGCCGGCCGCATCGGCTGGCTGCCGACTGACGGGGAGCTGACCTCGCTTCTGCCGGTCGTCACCGAACGGCTGCCGAGGCTCGGGGCGATCGCGGACCTCGTCGGCTTCCTGTGGGTCCGCGAGCTCGATTACGACCCGGCCCTCCTCGTCCCGAAGCGCTGGGACGGCGCCACGACGCGTGAGGGCCTCATCGCGGCCCGGTCGACGATCGCCGATACCGGCGCCGTCTCGTTCGAGGCCGACCAGTTCGAGCCGCCGCTCCGGGCGCTCGCTGAGGGCCGCGGCTGGAAGGTCGGCGACCTGTTCATGGCGATCCGGGTGGCGGTGACCGGCCGAACGGCTACGCCGCCGCTCTTCGACACGCTTGTGGCGCTCGGCTTCGAGCGGGTCCTCGACCGCCTGGATCGAGCCATCGCGATCCTCGATGGGGCGACAACGGCGCGTTAACACGCCTGGCTATCCTTCATCTCAGATGGCACGAACGATCCTCGTCGTCGATGACGAACCGACACTGCGCGAAGCGCTCGTCGATGCGCTCGAGGCCGACGGATTCCGGGTCGTGTCGGCGGCCGACGGCCGCGAAGCCCTCGTCCGCTTCCGTGCCGAACGCCCGGACCTCGTCCTGCTCGACCTGATGCTTCCCGAGCTGTCGGGGATCGAGGTCTGCCGGATCATCCGGGCCGAATCAGGCGTCCCGATCGTGATGCTCACGGCCAAGGACGCCGAGCTCGACAAGGTCGTCGGGCTCGAGCTCGGCGCCGACGACTACGTCACGAAGCCGTTCAGCCTGCGCGAGCTGACGGCACGCATCAGGGCGCTCTTCCGCCGCGCGGACCAGGCGGTGGCGCTCGATGCGCCGCCGGCCGTCGTCGACCTCGGGGCGGTCCAGGCCGACCTCGGCGGTCACCGGCTCCTCCGTGACGGCGAGGTCGTGCCGATCAAGCCGAAGGCATTCGAGCTCCTTGCCTTCCTCATCCGCCATCCTGGGCAGGTCTTCACGCGCGACCAGCTGCTCGAGCACGTGTGGGGCTACGACTACGGCGGCGAGACGCGCACGGTCGATGTGCATGTCCATTGGCTGCGCAGTCGCATCGAGAGCGATCCGGCGAACCCGGCGTTCATCCACACGGTTCGCGGCGTGGGGTACGTCTTCCGCCGCCCGAGCTGACCCGACGGCGCGACGCGCGACCCCGCATCATCCGTCGACCGATGAGTTTTCCGATGCCTCGTCGTTACAGCTCACAGACGGCCGGCATGTTGCCGGCGAGCAGCAGGAGACGTTTCACATGGACTGGACTCTCGAACTCGTCGTCGTCCCGGTGACCGATATCGACCGCGCCAAGGCGTTCTATCTCGACCAGCTCGGCTTCCTCCTCATCGTCGACCACCGTGCCGGCGAGGATTTCCGCGTCGTCCAGGCCGTGCCGCCCGGATCGGCCTGCGCGATCGCGATCATGAAGAACACCGAGATGGCGCCTGGCTCGCTCCACGGCCTGCATCTCGTCGTCACCGACATCGGCGCGGCACACGCGCAGCTCGTCGAGCGCGGCGTCAATCCCGGGGCGCTGTTCCACATGGGCGAAGGCGGCCAGGTGCCCGGCCCCGACCCCGACCGCGGCGACTACAACTCGTTCTTCCCGTTCACCGACCCCGACGGCAACACCTGGCTCGTCCAGGAGCGCAAGTCACCGGCGCCGACCACACTCCCGGCATGACCGCACGGACCGGGGGCGCATGGCCGGATCGCCGAGATCACGACGTTCGGCCCGACTCTTCCCGTTCCTTCGGTCTGTCGCCGACTCCCCGGCTGAGGGCGCTCAATTGGCCTTGTGGTACATCCGCTCCATCGCCTCGGCCGCGTCTTCGGCGGCGTCGATGGTCTCCTCGAGGTCGTTGTAGAGGTCGCGCCATTTGATGACGTCGATCGTGGGCATGTCGTCGCGGAAGAGCCGCGCGACGGCCGCTCGCGACAGCCCGTCTGCCTCGTTCTCGAGCTCGTGGACAACCTCGAAGTGGCGCTCGAGATCCTTGAGATGGTCGAGCTTGCGGAGTGCCTGGGCCAGCTCCTTCGCCTGCGCGTCGATGATGGCCGCCAGACGCCGGGCTTCGGGTGTAGGGGCGGTCACGCCGTAGATAACGAACGTCTCGGCGATTCCCTGGATGCCGTCGACGACGTCGTCGAGCCTCGACACGAGCTCGTGGATGTCCTCGCGATCGAACGGGGTGACGAAGGCGTCCTCGAGCTTGCGGGTGACCGCGCGGTCGATCTCGTCACCGCGCTTCTCGAGCGCCTGGATGGTCGCCACGCGCTCTTCGAGCCGGTCGTACTGTTCGACCATCTCGTGGAGTGCGGCGGCGGCCGCCTCGAGGTTGTCGCCGTCAGCGATGAACAGCTCGAAGAATTTGGGGTCCCTGGGCAGGAGTCCAAAGCTCATCGTGGTGCCTCCGGGCTGGTTGGGTTGGGGTCGAGTGGTCGGTGAATGGTCATGACACGCCGATAGCGGTGAGTGCGAGCCAGGCGGCGGCAGCGAGGATCCCTGCCGCCGGGAGGGTCAGCACCCAGGCGATCAGGATGCGCCTGGCAACGCCCCAGCGGACGTGCCGCGCGCCCTGGCTCGAACCGACGCCCATGATCGCGCCGGAGATGACCTGGGTGGTCGATACCGGCATGCCGAGGTGCGCCGTGGCCAACAGGATCGTCGCCGCGGTCGTCTCGGCGGCGAAGCCGTGCACCGGCTCGAGCTTGACCACGCGCTGGCCCATCGTGTGCATGATCCGCCAGCCTCCGACCGCCGTCCCGAGCGAGAGTGCGCTGGCCGACACGACGATCACCCAGATCGGGACCGTGAAGTCCGGGATGACCCCGGCCGTCAGCAATGCCAGGGTGATGATGCCCATCGTCTTCTGGGCGTCGTTGGAGCCGTGGGCGAAGGCCATGAACGCCGCCGAGAACACCTGCAACCGGCGGAACCGTCGAGCCATCGGCTTGCGCTTCGACCATCGGAAGATCCAGAAGATGGCCAGGATGAGGACGAACGCGATCGTGAAGCCGAGGATCGGCGAGGTGATCATCGGGACCAGGACCTTGCCGAAGATCCCGCCGAGATTGAGTGCACCCGTCCCGGCACCGATCATCGTCGCCCCCAGGAGGCCGCCGATGAGCGCATGGCTGCTCGAGCTCGGCAGACCCTGCTGCCAGGTGATGAGGTTCCAGACGATCG
>JBDTNS010000056.1:0-9857 GCA_039933675.1 Chloroflexota bacterium | reverse complement strand
CGGCGAACGCGTCGAGCGTCTCGACCGACTCGGTCTCGGTCGGCTCGATGAGCATGCCCTCCTCGACGATGAGCGGGAAGTAGATCGTCGGCGGGTGATAGCCGTAGTCGATGAGGCGCTTCGCGATATCGAGCGTCCGGACCCCGGTCCGCTTCTTGATCGAGGCTGCCGAGGCAACGAATTCGTGCTTGCACGGCCGGTCGTACGGGATGTCGTAGGTGCCCTTCAGTCGGTGCTTGAGGTAGTTCGCGGCAAGAACGGCGTCGTCGCTCACCTCGCGCAGCCCCGGCCCGCCATGGGCCCGCACGTAGGCGTAGGCGCGCACCAGGACACCGGTGTTGCCGACGAAGCTGCGCAGCCGCCCGATCGTGGTTGGTCGTTCGCCGTTGCGCTCGAGGCGGAAGGTCCCGTCGTCGTTGCGCAGGACGCGGGGCGCCGGCAGGTACGGGACGAGGCGCTCCCCCACCCCGACCGGTCCGGCACCCGGTCCACCGCCGCCATGCGGGGTCGAGAACGTCTTGTGGACGTTGAAATGCATGACGTCGAAGCCGGCCTCGCCGGGCTTGAACCGGCCGAGGATCGCGTTGAGGTTGGCACCGTCCATATACGCCAGCGCGCCCGCCTCGTGGACGGCATCGAGCAGCTCCCCGATCCGCGTCTCGAACAGCCCCAGCGTCGAGGGATTGGTGATCATGACCGCCGCCGTCCGCGGCCCGAGCGCGGCCCGAAAGGCATCGACGTCGACGCCGCCGTCGGCCGCCGACGGGATCGTGATCGTCCGGTAGCCCGCCATCGACGCGGTCGCCGGGTTCGTCCCGTGGCTGGAGTCCGGGACGAGGACCTCGTCGCGCTTCCCTTCACCGTGGTCGCGGTGGTAGGCGCGGATCATGAGGATCCCGGTCAGCTCGCCCTGCGCGCCCGCTGCCGGCTGGAGCGAGACGGCCTGCATCCCGGAGATCTCGGCCAGCGCGTGCTCGAGCTCCCAGAGGAGCTGGAGGGTGCCCTGCGCGACCTCGTCGGGGGCCATCGGGTGAAGGTTGGCGAATCCGGGCAGCCGGGCAGCCCACTCGTTGAGCTTCGGGTTGAACTTCATCGTGCACGAACCGAGCGGGTAGAACCCGGTGTCGACCGCGTAATTGAGCTGCGAGAGATTGACGTAGTGACGCACCACCTCGGCCTCGTTCATCTCGGGGAGCGCGGGCGGGACCGTCCGCCGGGCCGCCGCCGGGATCCGCTCGAGGGCATCCTTGGGCGGGTGCGGGATCTTGCCGCCACCCCGGCCCGGACGACCACGTTCGAAGATCGTGGGCTGGAGTCGCTCGCCGACGACGCTCATCGGACGGCCACCGGGATATCGGTATGCCCGAGGACCGCCGAGAGGGCGCCGGCGAACTGCACGATCTCGGCCGACGTCGTCACCTCCGTGGCGCACACCAGCAGCCCGTCGGCGAGGGCCGGATCGTCGGGTTCCGCATCGGCCAGGACGAGCCCGGCGAGGACGCCCGCGTCGAGCAGCCGGCGATGGACGGTCCGCGCATCAGGGACCCGGATGACGAATTCGTTGAGGTACGGCCCCGGATGGAGGCGCTCGGCACCGACCGCGGCGAGCGCGGCTTCCAGTTCGGCAGCCCGGCTGGCGCCGAGCGCCGCCACGTCGCGGAGACCGTGCGGACCGATCACCGCGAGGTAGATCGAGGCGGCCAGCGCGAGCAGCGCCTGGTTCGTGCAGATGTTGCTGGCCGCCTTGTCGCGACGGATGTCCTGTTCGCGGGCGCGGAGCGTCATGACGAACGCGCGCTTGCCATCGAGATCGGTCGTCAGGCCGACGAGCCGGCCGGGGATCTGTCGGACGAGCGCGTCGGTCGAGGCGAGGATTCCGAGATACGGCCCCCCGTACTGCGGCGCGATCCCGAGTGGCTGGCCCTCCCCGGCGGCAATGTCGGCGCCATAGGTGCCTGGTGGCGCGAGGACGGCCAGGCTGACCGGCTCGACGACGGCGACGAAGAGGGCGCCCGCGGCATGTGCCAGGCCGCCGATCTCGGCCATCGGCTCGAGGAGGCCGAGGAAGTTCGGCTGGGCGGCGATCACGCCCGCGACCGGGCGGTCGGACTCGGCGAGCATCCGTTCGAGCGCGGCGAGATCCGTCGTGCCGGCGCCGTCGCCCTTGGTCAGGAGCGGGATCTCGTCGACCTCGAGGCGGCCTGAGAAGTAGGTCCGCGTCGTCTCTCGATAGTGCGGGTGGACCCCGCGGGAGATGAGGACCCGGTCGCGGTGTGTCGCCCGGCACGTCATCAGCGCCGCCTCGGCAGTGGCCGACGCGCCGTCGTAGTGCGACGCGGAGACCACGTCAAGACCGACCAGCTCGGCGAGCAGCGATTCGTATTCGTAAATGCTCTGCAGCGTCCCCTGACTGATCTCGGGCTGGTACGGGGTGTAGGCCGTGTACCACTCGCCGCGGAGGAGCAGCTGGTCGACCGCCGGCGGGCTCCAATGCCGGTAGACGCCGGCCCCCAGGAACGACGCGAGGTCGGTCCGGTTCCGGGCGGCCAGCCCGGTCAGTCGCGCGGCGAGCTCAAGCTCGGGCTCGGGCTCTGGCAGGTCGAGCGCCGACGCGCGGAGCGCGACGGGGATGTCATCGAACAGCTGGTCGACCGAGTCCAGACCGAGCGCCGCCAGCATCCGGGCTCGGTCGTCGGCGGTATGCGGTCCGTACGGCATCGCGGCGTCAGCCGGCGGCGATGAGCGCGTCGTACGCGGCGGCGTCGAGCAGTGCCTCGACCTGGGCCGGATCCGCGAGACGGACGCGAAGCATCCAGCCGGCGCCGAACGGGTCGCTGTTGACGAGGTCCGGGTTGGCGGCCAGGTCTCCGTTCACCTCGATCACCTCGCCGCCGACCGGCGCGAAGAGGTCGCTGACCGCCTTGACCGACTCGACGACGCCGAAGGTCTCCGCCTGGGTGAGCGCCCGACCGGGATCGGGCAACTCGACGAAGACGATGTCACCGAGCTGGTCGGCCGCATAGGCCGTGATGCCGATCGTCGCCTCGTCGCCGGCGACGCGGACCCATTCGTGGTCATTCGTGTAACGCAGATCGGCGGGCACCATGCGGTCAGGCTCCCCTCTTGTAGAACGGCAGCGCGACGACACGGGCCGGGACCCGGGCGTCACGAATCTCGATATCGACAACGGTACCGGGCGCGGCGTCCTCGGGTGCGACGTAGGCCATCGCGATCGGGACGCCGAGCGTCGGCGATTGCGTGCCGCTCGTCACGACTCCGCTCCGCCGCGCCCCGGACCAGACGGGATAGCCGTGCCGCGCGATCCCGCGGCCCTCGACGATCAGGCCCACGAGATTACGCGCCGGTCCGTCGCGAGCGACCTTCTCGAGCGCCGCCCGACCGACGAAGTCGCCCGTCTTGTCGAGCTTCACGACCCGGCCGAGACCCGCCTCATACGGGTTGGTCGCCAGGTCGAGCTCGTTGCCGTAGAGCGGCATCCCGGCCTCGAGCCGGAGCGTATCGCGCGCGCCCAGCCCGACGGGCCGGCCGTCGGCCGCCTGGACCGCCTCGAGGAGGACCTCCCAGACGCGCGCGGTCGCGCCCGTGTCGACGAAGACCTCGTAGCCATCCTCGCCGGTGTAGCCGGTCCGGGCGACGAGCGCGTGGACTCCGGCGACGGAGCCCTCGGCCGCAGCGTAGTAGCGCAGGGACGTCAGGTCGACGTCGGTCAACGGCGTGAGCACGTCGATCGAGAGCGGCCCCTGGACCGCGAGCAGCCCGGTCGCCAGCGAGCGGTCGTCGAGGACGGCCTTGAAGCTCTTGAGCCGTTCGGCCAGCGCATCCGAGACGGTCGACGCGTTGCCCGCGTTGGCGACGACGAGGTAGCGCGTCTCGGCGAGCCGGTAGACGATGAGGTCGTCGATGATCCCGCCATCGGGCGCGCAGATCATCGAATATTGCGCGCGGCCGATGGCCAGCCGGGGCGGATCCGAGACGAGCGCCGCGGCGAGGGCGATGCCCGCCTCCGGTCCCTCGACATAGAGCTCGCCCATGTGCGAGAGGTCGAACAGGCCGACCCGTTCGCGGACCGTCCGGTGCTCCTCGATGATCGAGCCGTACTGGACCGGCATGAGCCAGCCGCTGAATTCGATCAGGCGTGCCCCGAGCTCCCGATGTGCCTCGTCGAGGGGCGTCAGGTGGATGGGCGGACCGCCGATCTCGGTCATGTAGAGATCACTTGGCGCTCACCTGGGCCTTCGGCGGCCGACGCCGCTTCGGCGAGGAGCGCCGCCGCGCGGGCGACGAGCGTGCGCTCTGTCTCGAACGTCAACATCGTGGAAGCGGCCTCGAACGTGACCCAGCGGACCTCGTCGAATTCGTGGTCGTGGCGGCCCAGGTCGCCGCCGGTCGGGACCATCATGAAGTAGTGGACCGTCTTGTGGATCCGCGTCCCGGATTGGACGAACCGGTATTCGATCGAATCGAGCCCGCCGGTGATCCGGACCTCGAGCCCGGTCTCCTCGACGACCTCGCGGATCGCGGTCTCCTCGCGGCTCTCACCGGGATTGGGCGTCCCCTTGGGAAGCGTCCACGTGCGGCCATCGCGTTCGCGCCGACGGCTGCCCACGACGAGCCAGGGCTGGCTCGATTCGTATCGAACGACGATCCCGCCGGCGGAGGTGGCGGTCGAGGACCTCAGGCCGGCCACGGCGCCGACGCCGCGCCCGGACGGCGGGGCGAGCTGGGCTGCCCGGACCTGGCCCACTCCATGGTCACGAGCGGACGCGGCCGTCCGCTGCGATGCCGACTCGAGACTGCGGGATGGATCGCCCGCCAGCCGGCGCGCAGTCGCGTGAGCGGGGCGATCTCCGAGCTGCGCAGCACGGTCGCCCGGACGCCAGGCGCGTGGAACGACCCGGACGCGCGGAGCCCAAGCCGGCGCTCCTTGACGCGCGTCGAGGGACGCACAAAACGCGCTGCGGGGCGGGCGGCGTACTTGGCTGCGATGCTGTGGTCCATGGGAGGCTATGGTACCTGCTCGGACGATGCTTGCAAGGCCGATGCGAGGGCATCGCGCATCGATTTCGAGGCATCCGGTGCCAGCGCGCCACGCGCCAGCGCAAGATCGATCTCGCGCCGCGCTGCGGCGACATACAGGTCGAGAACGCCCGGTGCGTGCGAGCGAAGCGTGGCGAGGTGCGTGGTCAGCGTGCCGATGTCACCGCGGGTGATCGGACCCGTCAGCGCGGCCCGGATCCCGAGCGCCCGGGCGTTGCCCAGCGTGCCTTCGATGAGGGGGCCGTAGATCGCGAGCGAGCCGGCCTCGTCGAGCCCCGCCACGCGACCCAGCTCTGCGATCGCGTCGAGCAGCGCGACGAACCCCCCGGCGGCCAGGACGGCGGCCGCGTGATAGGCGGCCTTGGAGCCCGGCGCGAGGCGGACAGGGCTGGCGCCGACGGCCTCGGCCATCTCGGCCAGCATCCCCGCGAGCTGGTCGTCGCCCTCGATCGCGACCGTGGCGCCATGGAGCGCCGCCACCGCCCGCTCGGTGTCGGCGAACGCGACGAGCGGATGGAACGCGCCGATCTGGGTGCCGGCCGCCATCGCCGGGATCAGGACCTCGGCACCGAGCGCGCCGCTCGTATGGATCATCGCCTGGCCGCTGTACATCCGGAGCGAGGCGGCCAGCGGCCCGACGACGTCGTCGGGGACGGCCAGGATGATGAGCTCGACCTCGTCGAGGATCGGCTCCGGGTCGGCGAAGACCCGGGTGACGTCGATGAGCGAACGGAACCGCTCGCGACGGCCAGGATCGCGGCTCGCAACCGCGTGGATCGGCCAGCCGCCCCGCGACAGCGCGACCGCGAGGGCGGTTCCGACGGCCCCGGCACCGACGATCCCGATGATCGGCGGCTCGGCCGGTCCCGAATGGCGGTGCGGATGGGCGTGGTCGCCCGGATGGGCCGGGTCGGCATCGGTGGGGGCGCCCGGCCGAGCCGGGTCGAGATCGATGCCCGCAGCCTCGATGGCCGCCGCCGTTTCGGCTCGATCGCGCTCGGGATCGTCACCGGGCAGGTCGCCCCACGCCTTCACCGGCGGTCCAGCGCGGCGAGCGGTCGGGCGCAGTACGCTTGCACCGATCGAGTGTATACAGCCAGCGAGGACACACGCGTTGTCACGGTTCGACCCCTTCGGCGCCCGGGCCTCGCTCGGCGAATCTCTGCCCGACCTGTACCGGCTCGATGCCGTCGCCGACCGGATCGACATCGGGACGCTCCCGATCACGGTCAAGATCCTGCTCGAGAACCTGCTCCGCCACGCCGGTGATCCGGGGGTCAGGGTCGAGGACGTCGAGACGCTCCTGGCCTGGCGCCCGGGCGGGGCGGCAGAAGCCGAGATCCCGTTCATGCCGTCGCGCGTGCTCCTCCAGGACTTCACCGGAGTCCCGGCGATCGTCGACCTCGCGGTCATGCGCGACGCGATGGCCGCCCTCGGCGGCGACCCGGCCAGGGTCAATCCGCTCGTCCCCGCCGACCTCGTCATCGACCACTCGGTGCAGATCGACCGGTTCGGGACGCCCGGCGCGTTCGCCTTCAATGTCGAACGCGAGTACGACCGCAACGGCGAACGCTACCAGCTCCTGCGCTGGGCCCAGACGGCCTTCCGGGACCTGCGCGTCGTCCCGCCCGATACCGGGATCATCCACCAGGTCAACCTCGAATTCCTGGCCACCGTGATCGCCGACCGGGCCGACGCGAACGGCCGGCGCGTCGCCTTCCCGGACACGCTCGTCGGCACCGACTCGCACACGACGATGATCAACGGGCTCGGCGTCCTCGGCTACGGCGTCGGCGGGATCGAGGCGGAGGCCGTCCTCCTCGGCCAGCCGCTCTACCAGCCGATGCCGCATGTCGTCGGCGTCCGCCTGCACGGCTCGCTGCCGCGCGGCTCGACCGCGACCGACCTCGTCCTCGTCGTCACCGAGAAGCTGCGTGCCCACGGTGTCGTCGGGGCGTTCGTCGAATTCGCCGGTGAAGGTCTGTCCGGTCTGGCGCTGGCCGATCGCGCGACGATCAGCAACATGAGCCCGGAGTTCGGGGCGACCGCCACGCTCTTCCCGATTGACGACGAGACACTCAGCTATCTCCGCCTGACGGGCCGTTCGCCTGAGCGGCTCGACCTCGTCGAGCGCTACGCGAAGACCCAGGGGCTCTGGCGCGAGCCCGGCCGCGGACCGTCGTTCGACGAGGAGCTCGAGCTCGATCTCGGCAGCATCGAGCCGTCGGTTGCCGGTCCGCGACGCCCGCAGGACCGCGTCCGGCTGACCGATCTGCGCGAGAACTTCCGGACGAACTTCCCGAACGGCCTCGAGGGCTCGATCGCCGACCTCGGCGGCGAGGAGCCGCTCGACGGCGACGGTACGGTCGAGGAGGCCTCGGCCGAGTCGTTCCCGGCCTCCGATCCCCCCTCGTTCGTCTCGGCCGACACGACTTCGCACGCATCCCGGCCGGTCGCACCAGTCGCCGCGTCCGACGCCACGAGCCGCGCCCGGGCGTATCGCCCGATCGAGATCGAGATGGACGGGCACGCGTACACCGTCCGGACCGGCTCGGTCGCCATCGCGGCGATCACCTCGTGCACCAACACCTCGAACCCGACGGTCATGGTCGGCGCGGGCCTCCTTGCCCGGAACGCGGTCGCGCTCGGTCTCGACGTGCTGCCGACGGTCAAGACGTCGCTGGCGCCCGGGTCCCGGGTCGTCACGGCCTACCTCGAGGCCGCCGGGCTTATGGCGCCGCTCGAGGCCCTGGGCTTCGCGCTGGCCGGCTACGGCTGCACGACCTGCATCGGCAATTCCGGCCCGCTCGACGACGCGGTCGCCGGGGCGATCGAGGCGAACGACCTCGTCGTCGCCGCCGTCCTGTCGGGCAACCGAAACTTCGAGGGCCGGATCCATCCTCTCGCCCGCGCGAGCTACCTCGCCTCGCCGCCGCTGGTCGTCGCGTTCGCCCTCGCTGGCCGCGTCGATATCGACCTGACGAGCGAGCCGCTCGGGACGTCGCGCGACGGGCGCCCGGTCTACCTCGCCGACATCTGGCCGAAGCCCGAGGAGATCCGCTCGGTCATCGCCGATTCGATCGATCCGGAGCTATTCCGGCGGACCTACGCGACCGTCTTCGAGGGTGACGACCGCTGGCGCGCCCTCCCGATCCCATCGGGCGATCGGTACGTCTGGGAGGCCGACTCGACCTACATCGCCAAGCCACCGTTCTTCGACGGGCTCAGTCTCGATGCGTCGCCAGTCGGCGACATCGTCGACGCGCGGGTGCTCGCGGTGTTCGGCGATTCGGTGACGACCGACCACATCTCGCCGGCGGGCTCGATCGCGCCGGCATCACCGGCCGGGCAATGGCTCCAGGCCCACGGCGTCGGTCCGCTCGAGTTCAACTCGTACGGCGCGCGGCGCGGCCACCACGAGGTGATGGTCCGTGGCACGTTCGCCAACATCCGTCTCCGGAACCGGCTCGTCGAGGGCCGGGAGGGGCCGTACACGGTCCACCTCCCAGACGGGGAGGAGGGCTTCATCTACGACGTCGCGATGCGCTACGCCGCCGACGGCGTCCCCCTCGCGATCCTCGCCGGACGGGAGTACGGGTCGGGCTCCTCTCGCGACTGGGCGGCCAAGGGTCCCGCGCTCATGGGCGTGAGAGTGGTCATCGCCGAGAGCTTCGAGCGGATCCACCGCTCCAACCTCGTCGGAATGGGGATCCTGCCTCTCCAGTTCAAGCCGGGCGAATCGGCCACGTCGCTCGGCCTGACCGGTCGCGAGACGCTCTCGGTCAGCCTCGGCGGGCGTCTGACGCCCCGCCAGACGGTCGGGGTGATCGCGCGCTCCGACGACGGCACTACGCGCCGGTTCGATGCCATCGGCCGGCTGGACGGTCCGATCGACGTCGAGTACTACCTGGCCGGCGGGATCCTCCCGGCGGTGCTCCGGCGACTGGCCTCCGGAGCCTGAGCGCCCGGTCCCATCCGAGCGATCCGGCCGATCTCGGAGGCGGCCGACGCGAGGGCCGTGGCGCCGAGGCGGCTGATGTAGACGACGAGTTCGTCGTCGGGCGCCTCGAGCAGGCGATTGGCGGCCAGGGGCTCGACCCGGATGCCGTTGTCCGCCAATGTCGCCGCCAGGCCGGTGGCGGTCCACGTGCCATCGACAATGCCGAGGATCAGGTGCCCACCGCCGGTCGCTCGACGGACCTCGAGACCCGCCCGCGTCGCAACCAGGGCGTCCTCGAATGACGCCCGTCGGGCCGCGTAGGAGGCGCGCAGACGCTGGAGGTGCAGATGGAAGCCGCGGCCTTCGAGGAGCAGCGCGAGCGCGCGCTGTTCGACCGCGGCAGGCGCGCGACCGCCGGCCTCGAGGGCGGCCAGCAGCGGGCCGTGGTGGCGCTGGGGGACGACCATGTATCCGGTCCGGAGGCCAGGATAGAGGACCTTGCTGAACGTCCCGACGTAGATCACCCGCCCGTCGGGCGCCATGCCCTGGAGGGATGGCATCGGCTCACCGTCATGGCGCAGCTCGCTCTCGCAGTCGTCCTCGACGATGATCGCCCCGACCTCGGCCGCCCAGCGCAGGAGTGCCACGCGACGGGGCAAGCTCAGGCTTCCACCAGCGGGGTATTGCCAGCTCGGCGTGACGAAGGCGATCGCCGCCTGCCTGGGCAGCCGGTCGACAAGGATGCCACCGGCATCGACCGGCACGGGGACGATCCGGGCGCCGGCGCTCCCGAGCGCGCGTCTGAGCTGTCCGCCACCTGGGTCCTCGACCACGCAGACGCTCGCGGGTCCGAGCCACG
>JBDTNS010000055.1:0-9925 GCA_039933675.1 Chloroflexota bacterium | reverse complement strand
CGGATCAGCGCGAAGTTCTCGGAATCGGAACGCAACGGCATCGGGCTCTCCTCAGTGGCCCTCGGCGGGGCCTTTTGCGGAATGACGTAACCCAGCGGATCCGGTGGCGTTCCCGGTGCGGAGCGGGTCCGATGGGCTGGCGGGAGTATAGCGCCGGGGAGGAGCCGATGGGCGGTCGAAGATCCAAGCACGACCCCGATTCGGGCACCGGAGCGGTGCCAGCGTGCACCGCGTGGTCAGCCCGGCAGGAAGCTCAGGCGAACGGTCCGGACGTCGTTGTCGGGGTCCGGGTCGAGGAGGCAGATCGCCTGCCAGCGCCCCAGCGCGAGGCGGCCGGCGATGACCGTCAGCTCGCGCGTCTCTACGGGAAGATGCTCCGCAGGGCGTCGCGGATGCGGCTGAGCCCGCCACCGGCCGGCGCCGATTCGTAGCGGGCCGGCTCGCCCGAGGTGAGGCTCGCGGCCCCCCACTGGAGGAGCCCGACCGCGGTGCTGTAGCTCGGATTGAGAAGTGTGTCGACGAGCCCGCCGATCCCGGCCGGCGCCGCGACGCGGACCGGCATCTGGAGAACCTCGCGACCGAGCTCCGCGGCACCCGACAGCTGCGAGGCGCCACCGGTCAGGATCACGCCCGCCGGGAGCATCCCGACCCCGGCGGCCCGGATCTCGTTGCGCAGCAGCTCGAACGTCTCGCGCATCCGGGCCTCGATGATCTGCGATACGTCGAGACGGCTGACCGTCCGCCCGGCATCCTCGCCGAGGACCGAGACGCTGATCTGCTCGTCCTCGGAGATCGACCGCAGGTCGCACGTGCCGTGCATGATCTTGAGCTCCTCGGCGACCTGGATGCTGGTCTTGAGCCCGATCGCGACGTCGTTGGTGACGTTCGCGCCGCCGACCGGCAGGACCCGGGTGTGGAACGGCGAGCCGTCCTGGAAGAGCGCCAGGTCGATCGTCCCGGCGCCGATATCGGCGACCGCGACCCCGAGCTCCTTCTCGGTCTCCGACAGGACCGCCTCGGCGGACGCGAGCGAATCGACGACCAGCTCGTCGATCTTTACCCCGGCCGCCGCGACGCACTTGGTCAGGTTCTGGACCGCGGTTGCCGATGCCGTGACGATGTGCGTCTCGACCTCGAGGCGCAGTGCGCTCATCCCGAGCGGGTCCTTGACGCCCTCCTGGCCGTCGACGGTGAAGCCGCGTCGCTCCACGTGAAGGACGTCGCGGTTCGACGGGATCGAGACGGCCCGGGCGACCTCGATCGCCCGGTTGATGTCCTCGCGGGTGACCTCGCGATGGTGGGCCGTGACCGCCACCTGGCCACGCGAGTTGAGGCTCTCGACGTGCTGGCCGCCGACGCCGACGAAGGCGCGGTCGATCTTCCAGCCCGACAGTCGCTCGGCACGCTCGACCGCGTCCGCAATCGAGCGCACGGTCTGGTCGATGTTGATGACGACGCCCTTCTTCAGCCCGGACGCCGGCACAGTGCCGTGGCCCATGATCGTCAGCCGGCCGTCGCGGCTCACCTCGCCGATCAGGGCGCAGACCTTGCTCGTGCCGACGTCTATGCCGACGAGGACCGCTTCTCGTTCCACCGTTTGGTTCGTCTCCGTTCCAGGTACGAGTCTCTTAGAGGAAATGGCGTCTGATGAGGGCCACGTTATCGAAGATGCGCAGACCGAACGTGATGAGCGCCACGAGGTAGAGGTCGAGCCCGAGGCGGTCGCCGATGAAGGTCAGCAGCACCGCCACGATTGCGTTGACGAGGAACCCGCTGATGAAGATCCGATTGTCGTAGACGCCGTCGAGCTCCGCACGGACGGCCCCGAGCACCGAATCCAGCGCGGCGAGGATCGCCACGGCCGAATACCGACTGAGCTCGAAGCCGACGTTGACATTGAGGACGAGGCCCGCGAGGACGCCGACGAGGAGTCCCAGCAGGGGAAGCAGCACGGGGTGGTCGTCCTCGCTCCGGTGGTTTCGGCAAGGCTACCCGACGGAACGACGCTCCGCCAACTCATGGCGCCCGGCTCGGCTTCGCTGATGACGCTGGTGTCGCGCGGGGCGTGTACGCGCCGTCGGTCGCGGAGGCGAGAATCACGCGGTCGACGGCGGCTTCGCGACCTTCGAGGAGGCTGCGCAGGAGCCGGACCTGGCCCGGAATCAGCTCGGTCGTCCGCAGGCTCGGGGTATAGAACCCGAACACCGCGGACCATGCGTTGGGGGTGGCCGACACGACGAACCCGTTCTCGTCGGTGAGGCTGATCGCCAGGCCCGTGGCGGCGCTGCCGAGATCGGCCGGTCGAAGCGAGGCGAGACGCGTGGCGGCGTCGAGATCGACCGCGTCGAGCCGCGCGCCGATCACCAGCCCGGCCGAGGTCGAGCGACGGTCGTCGACGACGGGGAGGGCGGCGACGTCGGGCGGCGTCGCATCGCCGACGAGCTCGAAGAGCGATCCGTCGCCGGCCGCGAGGAGTCGCCGATCGCCGACGTGCCAGATGAGGACCGGCTGGCGTTCCTCGACCGTCACGCCGAGCGTCGCCGGCAGCCGGACTTCGATGTGCGCGTGTCGAATCGTCGGGATCGCCTCGAGCGCAGCGACGAGCGGGGCCGTCGAGAGCCCGAAGAGGTTCTGGCCGCGGGCTGCCACGAGCGTCGATTCGATCGTCGTGGCGTCCGTCAGCTTGTTGCCCTCGACCTTGAGCTCGGCGTAGTCGAACGCGGACGACGACCCGACGCCATAGATGGTCGCCGCCGAGACGAGCATGGCGAGCGCTGCGCCGGCACGGGCCGCCGAGAGGCCGGCCGAGGCGCGCCGGACCCGCTTTGTCCGGCGTCCCGGCAGCGGCGCGCGCGTCCGACGTGCGACGGGTCGGCCGGTCACCTCGGGAGATCCGCGGCGTGCAGCCGACCACCGGCCTGCGCGGCGTGCCGCTCCTGGGCCAGCTCGATCACCCGGTTGCACACGCCGGCGAACGTGTAGCCGGCCTCGGCCGGCAGCGTCGGGAAAAGGCTGATCGGGGTGAAACCCGGGATCGTGTTGATCTCGGAGACGATGATCCGCTCCCCGGTCAGCAGGAAATCGACCCGGGCGAAGCCCTCGGCGCCGATCGCCCGGTAGGCATCGCGCGCGAGCTTGTGGAGCGAGGCGCGCTGGCGGTCGGTCACCTCGGCGTGGATCGAGGTCTCGGACAGCCCCGCGGTGTACTTCGCGGCATAGTCGTAGAACTCGTGGCCCGGGACGATCTCGCCGGGGCCGTATGTTTCGAGGTCCGCCGGGCCGTTGCCGATGATCGCGACCTCGATGTCGCGCGCACCGGGCAGGTACGTCTCGGCGAGCGCGAGCGTGTCGTGGCGAAAGGCCTCCTCGAGCGCGGCGTCGAGCTCGACCGGGTCGTGGACGATCGTGATCCCGACCGAGCTCCCGAGCCGCGCCGGCTTGACCATCAGACGGGGCTCGCCGGCGCCCGCCACGAAGGCCTCGAGCTCGGTGCGGACGGCGCCCGGATCGCTCGCCCAGCGAGCGGCATGGATCTCGCGCCAATCGACGACGGGGAGCCCGATCCCGCGTGCGAGACGCTTGAAGATCGTCTTGTCCATCCCGATCGCCGACGCCGCCACGCCCGAGCCGGTGTAGGCGAGGCCGGCCGCCTCGAGGAGCGCCTGGACGGTCCCGTCCTCGCCGAACGGGCCGTGGAGCGCGATGAAGATGACTGGTGCCGGTCGCGCTGCCGCCAGGCGGTCAAGGGCGGCGCCGACGGCGAACGGACCCTCCGCACCGAGCGCCGCGGGATGGTCGTAGGCGGCCTGCGGGCGCCCTTCGCGCCGGTGCCCGTCGGGGAGCCACCACCAGGCCCCTTCGAGATCGATGAGGACCTGGGCGACCTCCCGTCCCTCTCCCGTCAGCGCCTCGGCGATCGCGGTCCCCGACACGATCGAGACGTCATGCTCGGCCGACGGTCCGCCGAGGAGGACGACGACCGGGGCACCTGTCGTCATGCCGCCACCGACCAGCCGGCCCAGTCGCCGACGAACTCGATCTCGAATTCGAGCGTGACGCCATGGTGTGCGACCACCGTCGCCCGGACGTGCTCGGCCAGGCGCCGGACGTCGGTCGCGGTCCCCTTCTGGTCGTTGACGATGAAGTTGGCGTGCTTCTCGGAGACGACGGCGCCACCGATGCGCGTTCCCTTGAGTCCGGCCGCCTCGATCAGCCGGCCCGCGGAGTCGCCCGGTGGGTTCCGGAAGACGCTCCCAGCCGACGGGAGCCCGAGTGGCTGATGGGCCTGCCGCCAGTGGCGGATCTCGTCGAGGCGCGCCCTGATCGTGTCGGGATCGGCCACCGCCAGGAGGAAGGTCGCCTCGACGACGACGTCCCGCGGCGCGCCGGCGTCCGTCCCCGCCGATTTGAAGCGGCTGTCGCGGTACGAGAAGCCGAGCTCGGCCGCGGGGATGATCGCCTCGGTCCCGTCAGCCGCGAGCACCCGCGCGGATTCGAGCACCCCGGCGACATCGGCGTCATGGGCGCCGGCATTGGCCCACACCGCGCCGCCGACCGTGCCCGGGATCGCCAGACCGAATTCGAGCCCGGTCAGACCGGCCTTCTGGGTTTCGGTGGCGGCGCGGGCCATCTGGACCCCGGCGTCTGCGGTGTAGCGTGGCCCGTCGGTGCGCGAGCCCTCGGCCCGGACCTGGATGACGAGGCCGCGGATCCCTGCATCGGCGATCACGAGGTCGCTCCCCCGCCCGAGCACGAAGTGTGGGAGCCCGCGGGTCCGCGCGAAGCGGACGAGCGCCCGGACCTCGTGGGCGTTGTGGACGGTCGCAAAGAGGTCGGCCGGGCCGCCGACACGCATCGTCGTGAACCGGGCGAGGGGTTCGTCGCGCGACGTCTTGACGCCGATCCGACGCTGGATATCCGTGCCGGTCGCGATGGCATCGAAGCCGGCGATCACGCGTTCCCGCCCCGAGCCTGGCGCTCGATCGCAGCTGGATCGGGAAACGGTCTGCGGTTCGCGGCGGCCAGCACGAGCCGTGCGACGGCAGCGGCCGCGCCAGGACGTCCGAGCGCACGCGCCGCTGCCGACATCGCCGCGTGCGCCGCCGGATCCCGCAGGAGACCGGCGGCGTCGAGGAGCGCGTCCGCATCGAAGTCGGCGTCGTCGACCAGGCGCGCGGCCCCGGCCTCGACGAGACTCGCCGCGTTCGCCCGCTGATGCCCGGCGGCGTGCGGGTACGGCACGACGACCATCGGCAGGCCCATGGCGGTCACCTCGGCGAGCGTCGACGAACCGGCCCGCCCGACCACGAGGTCCGCCGCCGCGAGGGCCGCCAGCATGTCGTCGCGCAGGAACGGATGCGGGCGGTAGCGGCGGCGCGCCTCGGCCGGCAGCGCCTCGCGGGCGGCGAGTGCGGCCGCGTACCCATCGTCGCCGGTCACGTGGATGACCGTGACCGATTCGACGAGCCGCGGCAGCGCCGCGGCAACCGCGGCGTTGAACCGGCGCACCGCCTGCGACCCACCAAAGATGAGCAGGACGCGCTCCGTCGGGTCGATATCCATCTTCGTCCGGGCCGCCACCCGGTCGATCGCCCCGACTTCGCGGATCGGCGTCCCGGTGACGTAGCAGGGCCGGCCCGGCGCGGCCGCCTGGAGCGCGCCACAGGTCGCCTCGAACGAGACCGCGAACGCGACAGCCAGCCGGGCCGTGGCGCGGACCGCCCGTCCAGGAATGACGTTGCCATCCCACATCACGACCGGGATCCCGAGCGGCGCGGCGGCGAGCAGGACCGGAACCGCGACGTACCCGCCGGTCGTGAAGATCGCGGCCGGTCGATCGCGGATGAGGATCGCCGCCGCCTGGGGAACGGACAGTCCCAGCCGGACCGGGTCGAGAACGGCGTGGACATCGGCCTCGGTCGTGCGGAGCGAGCGCGCCGTGAGCCGGCGAAGCGGGATGCCGGCCGCCGGGACGAGGCCCGCCTCGAGGCCCCGGTGGCCACCGAGCCAGCGCAGCTCGGGTGCGTCAGGGCCGGCGCTGAGCGAGCGGGCGACGGCCAGCGCCGGGTAGATGTGTCCGCCCGTTCCGCCCGCCGCGATCAGCAATCGCATCGTCGTTCCACGTCCCCTTGTCCACGGTCTCGCGCGAGATCGATAACAGGATCCCGATCGCCGCGAAGCTGATGATGAGGGATGAGCCGCCGGCGCTGATGAACGGCAACGTGATCCCGGTGATCGGCAGGATGGCCACGACCACCCCGATGTTGATGAAGGCCTGGAGGCAGAGCCAGCCGGTGATCCCGGCCGCGAGCAACGCGCCGAACGTATCGGGCGCCCCGAGCGCGACCCGGACGCCGCAATACGCGAGGAGCAGGAAGAGCACGATCACGACGATCGCCCCGATCATCCCGAACTCCTGCCCGACCTCGGCGAAGATGAAGTCGTTGAACGCGTTGGGAACCGACACCCGGCTGTTGCCCAGCCCGGTCCCGAGGAGACCGCCGACACCGAGTGCCAGCAGGCCCTGGATCGTATGGAACCCCTTCCCCAGGCGATCGAGCCAGGGATCCTGCCAGACCCGGATCCGGTCGAGCTGGTAGCCCTGGAGCCCGACGGCGACCATCGCCATCGCGGCCCCGCCGATCATCACCGCGAGATGGGCAAGGTTCGCGCCGGCCAGGAAGAACATCGTGAAGACCGTCAGGGTGATGACGATCGTCGTGCCGAGGTCGGGCTCCTTGAAGACGAGCGCGATGATCGGCGCGACGATGACGAGGAACGGGACCGTGCCGGCCCAGAAGCCGTGGACCCGCTTCCCCCGCTTCGCGAACCAGTGGGCGAGATAGATGACGAGCGCGAGCTTGGCGAACTCCGCGGGATGGACCGCCGGCAGCGGGCCGAGCTTGAGCCAACGCGCCGAGCCGCCGATGACGATGTTGAACTGGGGAACGAAGACGAGCACGAGCAGGATGACCGCCACGATGTAGAGCGGCACCGACGCGAGCCGCAGATAGCGGTAGTCGACGCGCATCATGACCGCCATCGCGACGAGACCGAGGATCGCCCACTGGATCTGCGGACCGACCGTGGCGAAGGTGTCGGCGTCCTGCGAGAGGTAGCCGCGGAGCGCCGACGACGAATAGACCATCAGGATCCCGATCGCCGTCAGGGCGACGACCACGACGAGGATCACGTAGTCCGCCTGGTGGCGCTCGCGCCGGACCGCGCCGGCGCGGCTGCGGACCGGCGTCCGGTTCGTCGTGCCGCGCTCCTCGCGTGCGGTCGTCTCCGGATCGCGGCCGGCTCGACCGATGCCCGGCCGCCCGAGGCGGGGACGTTCGAGTCGGGGGATCGGTGATGACAGGTTCATCGCTCCCCTCCTCCGGTCCGCGCCGCGGCGAGTGCCGCGACCGCCGCCTTGAACGCGCGGCCGCGCGCCGCGTAGTCGACGAACATGTCGAAGCTGGCCGCGGCCGGGCTGAGCAGGACCGTCGCGCGAGCGCCTGGCCGCCCCGGAACGGCAGGCAGCGACGACAACAGCTCGCGCGCGATCGCGTCTGCGCGCCGCACGGCGTCGTCGAGATCGTCCGCCCGTTCGGTGCGGGCGAGGCCCGCGGTGCGGAACGACGCCTCGAGGGCCGGGCCACTCTCGCCGATCAGGACGGCCGCGGCCGCCCGCTCGGCGACGACCGGGGCGAGCTCGCGGAGGTCGATCCCCTTGTCCCGGCCCCCGGCGATCAGCACCATCGGCGGGTCAAAGGCGCGGAGCGCGGCCGCCACCGCATCGGGTTGCGTTCCCTGCGAGTCATTCACGAACCGGACGCCATCGATGGTCGCGACGTGCTCGAGGCGATGCTCGACCCCGGTGAACGCGGCCGCGGCAACCCGGATTGCATCCGGCTCGACCCCGAAAGCGAGCGCAACCGCGATCGCGGCCAAGGCATTCGAGACGTTGTGGGCGCCCGGGATTGACAGTTCCGCGACCGGCATGATCCGGCCGCCTGTGCCCGTTGCAGCCGGCCCGCCGCCGGCCAGCCCGAGCCGCGTCAGGCCATCGGCCACGATCCAGCCGTCGACGACGCCGAGTCCGCCGGGGAGCGGGCTCGAGCGCCGGTAGCGAACGGTTCGCGCGCGCCCGAGGTCGCCATACGAGGCGACGACTGTGTCCTCATTGTTGAGGACGAGAAGGCCGTCCGGATCGACCAGCTCGGCGAGCCGGCGCTTGACCCGCCGGTAGCCCTCGAGCGATCCGTGCCGGTCGAGGTGGTCGGAGGTGACGTTGGTGTAGACCGCGACGGTGGTGCCGCACGACAGGGTCGGCAGCTGGAGCTCGGACAACTCGTCGACGACGCGGTGGGCCGGCGTGAGCTCGAGCAGTCGCTCGACGATCGGGGTGCCCATGTTCCCGCCGAGGACGACCGGGTGCGCCGGATCGGCCGCGAGGAGCGTCGCGATCAGTGACGAGGTGGTCGTCTTGCCCTTCGTTCCGGTCACGCCGATCGTCGGCGATGGACACAGCCGCAGGAAGAGGTCGGCCTCCGAGACGAGCGCGGGAACCGTCGCGTCACCGGCCCGACGGGCAGCGACGAGTGCCCGGAGCGCTGCCCGCAGGCGCGGCTCGGTGGTCGGGTAGTCGGGCGTGATCGACGGCGAGGTGGCAACGAGGTCGGCGCCCGCCCAGGTCGACGCGGGATCGATCTCCGGACCGAGCGCGAGGGTGACCGCGCGCTCGCCGAGCTCGGCGACGGCGCCGACGAGCTCGTCGGGCGGCCGGCCGTCGTAGACCGTCACGCGCGCACCGGCGTCGGCGAGGAAGCGCGCCAGCGCCAGCCCGCTGCGGGCGAGACCGAGGACGGAGATCGGCCGGTCACGCAGCGCTCCGCCGCGGATGTCGTCGAGCCCCAGGCGCTCGAGATCGATCGGGCCGCTCGTCGTCATCGTCGTCACCGCAGCCGGTCCAGCGACGCCAGGAACAGCGTCACCCCGAGCAGCGCCGCCAGCACCCCGACGATCCAGAACCGGATCGTGATCTTCTCCTCGTCCCAGCCACCGAGCTCGAAATGGTGGTGGATCGGGCTCATCCGAAAGAGCCGGCTCCCACCCGACAGCTTGAAGTAGCCGACCTGCATGATCACCGACGCGGTCTCGATGACGAAGATGATCCCGATCAGGGGCAGCACGAGGATCTGGCCGGTGATGAGCGCGGTGACGGCGAGTGTCGCGCCGAGCGAGAGCGCTCCCGAATCGCCGATGAAGATCTGGGCTGGGTGCACGTTGAACCAGAGGAACCCGAGCAGCGCACCGATGATCAGCGCGCACAGTAGCGCCAGGTTCGGCTGCTCGACGGGCGAGTTCAGCAGCGCGATGAGCATGTACGCGACAAAGGCGATCGCCAGTGTCCCGCCGGACAGGCCGTCGAGACCGTCGGTGATATTGACCCCGTTGGCGGCGGCGATGATCGCGAACGCCCCGAACAGGACGTAGATCGCGGGATCAATCGGAACGGCTCCGACGAACGGGACCGCGATCGCGGTGATCTGATAGGTCTGCTGGATCTGCCAGGCGGCGACAAACGCCACCACGGTCAGCCAGATCATCTTCTGACGGGCGCGGATCCCCTCCCCAGTCCTGGCGTTGAGGTAGTCGTCGAACGCGCCGAGCAGGCCGACCCCGGCCAGGGCGGCCAGCGGCGCGAAGGTCGCGGCATCGGGGCCTCGGCGAAGAAAGAAGTAGATGCCGATCACCACCGCCACGATGAGCAGCCCGCCCATCGTCGGCGTCCCCTCCTTGATGTAGTGGCTCTCCGGACCGTCGTGCCGGATCCGCTTTCCGAACCCGAGCACATGGAGGAGGCGGATGTATGGCGACATGAGGATGACCATCAGGGCGAACGCGAGGAGGAGCCCCTGGATCAGCTCGACGGTCA
>JBDTNS010000054.1:0-10025 GCA_039933675.1 Chloroflexota bacterium | reverse complement strand
GTCCCGCACGAGCCGCCGGCGAGGATCCCCTCCTCCCGGGTCAGGCGGCGCGCCATGGCGAACGAGTCCCGGTCGCTGACGCGCACCCAGCGATCGACCATGGTTGGGTCGTACGTCCCCGGGAAGAAGTCCTCGCCGATGCCCTCGGTCAGGTACGGGCGCGCGGTGTCGCCGGACAGGACGCTGCCCTCGGGGTCGGCCCCGATGACCTGGATCGCGGGGTTGCGCGCCTTGAGGACATGGGCGGCGCCGGTGATCGTGCCGCCGGTCCCGACGCTGGCCACGAAATGCGTGATCCGACCGTCCGTCCCGTCCCAGAGCTCCGGGCCTGTCGTCCGCTCGTGGGCCAGCGGGTTCTCCTCGTTCCAGTACTGGTCGGGCTTGAATGCGCCGGGGATGTCGCGCGCGAGCCGGGCCGCGACCGAGTAGTAGCTCTCGGGCGACTCGGGCGCGACGTTGGTCGGGCAGAGGACGACCTCGGCGCCATACGCGCGGAGGAGCTGCTGCTTCTCGGCCGATTGCTTGTCGGCCATCACGAAGATGCAGCGATAGCCCTTGAGCGCTGCGGCGATCGCGAGGCCATGGCCGGTATTGCCCGAAGTCGGCTCGATGATGGTGCCACCCGGCTTGAGCAGCCCGGCGCGCTCGGCGGCCTCGATCATCGGCAGCCCGATCCGATCCTTGACCGAGCCGCCCGGGTTGAGCATCTCCAGCTTGGCGAGGAGGAGCGGCTGGCGCTCCGCGGGACCGAGGTCCCGGGTCAACCGCGTGATCCGGACGAGCGGCGTGTCGCCAACAAGGTCGAGGATCGACTCGGCGTACTGCATCCCCGGGAGGATAGCGTGCGGGACCGCGATGGACGTGCGCTCGGCGGCCGTGGTCGGTCAGCCGTCGCGGTCGAGCCGGCCGGGTCGCAACAGGAGCCAGGTCAGGCGCTTCCGCAGGCGGCGCGGACGGCCGGGCGAGTCCATCGTCCACGGGTGGAGCTCCTCCACCACGGGTCCCAGGATCGCCGCCAGTGCGTCGCTCATCGCGTGGGCAAGGGCGAGCTCCTCGCGGGATCCCGCGGCCGGGAACGGGTCGCCCGGGGCGAGCCCCGCGAGGGCACGGGACGACGTGACCGGCAGGATCCGCGACGCGAGCCGCCGGCCGATATAGAGCTCCTCGGTCCCCGCGATCGCGAGCGGGACGATCGGGGCGTCCGTCCTGAGCGCGATGACCGCCCAGCCGGCGCGAAACGGCCCGACGCGACCGGGCGGGCCGCTCACGGTCCCCTCCGGCATCTGGGCGAAGACCGCGCCATTGCCGATCACCGCCCGCGCCGACGCCACATGCTGCTCGATGCCGATCCCGCCGCGCCAGACCGGGAGGAGGCCGCCCAGTCGATGGATGAGCCGCTCGCGCCAACGGGTCGTGAAGGTAGACGGGCCACTGCCGAGGAACCAGACCCGTGGTTGCACCGGCAGGGCATGGATGACGACGAGCGGATCCATCCAGCCGCGGTGGGCGGCCGCCACGAGGAGGTAACCGCCCGCCGGCAGGTGCTCGCGGCCCGAGGTCCGGATCCGGAACCGGAAGCAACCGAAGAGCACGAACCGGCCGACCAGTCGCGCCATTCGATAGAACGCCGATGCCTTCGCCTCGGGCGGCCGACCGAGCCAGTCGAGGCCCTCGCGGGCGCCGCCCCGGGCCGCGGCGAGCGCTTCCGGGTTGATCCGGCCCGGCGGGGGTCGGCGCCGGTCACCCGCCGCCGGACGATCCGAATCCGCCATCAGCCGGTCGCCGGTTCCTCGTCGCCACCGTCGTACGCGTCGGCATCCTCGTAGGCGTCGTCGTATTCGGCGTCGTCGTCGTCATCGTCGTCGTCGTCGCCGTCGCTGCCGGGCTCGACAGAGGCCCCGCTGGCGCCCCACGTGGCGACCTCGGGATGGGTCGGCGGAGCGTCGAGCGGATGACCCGCCCGATGGCGCCAGGCGAGAATCGCCGCGGCGCCGACGATGAACAGCAGCGAAACGATCTGGGCCGTCGGGACGCCGAAGAAGGTCCAGTTGTCCGAGCGAAGCGCCTCGAGCACGAACCGGACGATGCCGTACCAGATGAAGAAGAGCAGGAGGAGATCGCCCGGCCGGAGCCAGCGGCGCAACCGGAAGCCGAGCCAGACGAGGACGGCCACCCCGATCAGGCCCGAGACCGACTCGTACAGGAAGAGCGGCTGGAAATGCTGCCCGAGCGTGTCGGTCGGGTTGGAACCAGCCGGGCAGGCATACGCCTCGATGCGATGGGCGCAGTCGATCGCGATCCCCCACGGCAGATTCGTCGGCGTGCCGTAGAGCTCCTGGTTGAAGAAGTTCCCCCAGCGGGCGATCGCCTGCATCGTGAACAGGCCGGGCGCCACGATGTCCGCCCAGCGCAGGAATGGCTGGCCTTTGCGGCGGGCGTAGATGAACGCCGCCAGTGTGCCGGTCGCGATCCCGCCATACACGCCGAGGCCCGAGTACGGCGGAAGGACGATCTTGAGCAGGTCGTCCTTGTAGAGCGCCCACTGGTCGATCACGTGGTAGGCGCGGCCCCCGATGAGCGCCGCGAGCGCGACCACGATCATCGCGTTGCCGAGGATCTCAGGGTCCTCGCCCGCGCGACGAGCCAGCCAGACCATCACGAGATAGGCGGCACCGAGCCCGAGTGCATACCCGATTCCGTACCAGTAGACGGGGAGCGGCCCGATCTGGACGGCGATCGGATTCGGGGTGAAATCGATCATCCGCGGAAGTGTAACGGCGCGCTCCCTATACTTCCGGCGGTGAATGCGGAGTTCAACGTCTGGCTGCTCATCGTCGGGCTCGTCCTGGGGGGCGGCCTGGTCTGGCTCGTGATCATGGATTCACGGCGTCGGGAATCCGAGATCGACGCGGTCGAACTGCCGCGCGAGGCCGCCTGGCTCTCGATCGCGCTGCGAGACGACGGGTTCGAGGTCAGTCCGGAGGCCGCAGAGCGGCTCATTCTCCTCCATCGAACCTATCTCGAGGCGCCCCCACCCGATCGCGCGATCGATCCACCCGAAACGGAGCGCGCCTCCTCAGAGCTTGCCGACGAGGACCGGGTCGCCGTCGACCGCTGAGCTGCCCGCTCCAACGAGCGATACCCCGAACGTCGCGCCGCTCGAAAGTCCCGCGACCGCGGGTGCCGGCCCGACCCAGTACGCGAGTCCCTGGCTGAAGAACATCTTCCCGACGCGATGGCGCGACCCGCCGACCTCGACCCAGCAGCGATATTCGAGATTCTGCGGTGGAGGCGTCAGACCGGTCGCCACGACCACCAGCTCGGCTGTCGAGGGCGAATAGGCGAGACTCCCATCGAGCTGCTGGTTCGACGTCCCGGCGAGCGTGACGTGCTTGGCGTCGGGCTCGGCGGTCACCGTCAGCGTGGCCGTTGTCACCTCCTCGAGCGCGGAGATCGATTCGGCCTGGCTGGCGAGCTGGCCGTCGACGCGGGCCCCGATGAGCAGCCACGTCGCAGCCACCGACAGCGCGACCGCTGCGGCCACGCTCGCCGCCCAGCCGATGAACCGCGCAACCGGTCGGCGTCGACCGGCAAGCACGGGGATCGCGACCGGCGCGGCCGGGACGACCGGTCCGGACGGCGTGGCCTGGGCGACCCCACCCGCTGTCACGGAACCCGGCGTTGCCGGCGCGTTCGCGGCAACCTGGAGTGGTCGCACCACGCCTTCCGCGCGGATCGCGGCGAGGGTCCGCTCGCGCAGCCCGGGCGATGGCAGCTCGCGGATGCTCGCTCGAATGAGCGCGGCGGCTTGTTGCAGGCGGACGGCCTCGTCGGCGCACGACGGGCAACCGGCGAGGTGCGCGGCGACAGCCTGGGCCGCGGCCGTATCGCCGGCCATCAACCGCTCGAGCCCACCGGGCTCGACCGCCGCCAGGTCCAGTTGTTCGCGGGTCGTGTCGTGGTCCATCGTGTCCTTATCGGTCTTCGCCGGCCGGTACCGGCACATCGAGGCCGGTCACCGGACCAAATTCTGTGCCGAGCGCTTCCCGTAACCGCACGAGCGCCCGGCGAGTCCGCGTCTTGACGGTACCGAGCGGCCACTGCAACCGCTCGGCGATCTCCGATTGCGAGAGCTCCTCCTGGTAGGCGAGCAGGATCACCATTCGTTCCGCATCCGGCATGCCGGCCAGCGCCACGCCGATCGCCTCGTGCAGACCGCTCGCCTCCAGCGCCGCCTCCGGACTCACCGGCGCCGTCGCCCCGGCCACCACCGCACCCTCGAGGACGAGCCGTTCGAGGGCCTGGTTGGGTGGCTCGTCGTTGGCCGCCGCAGACGAGAGCGCCACCAGCGATGGTCGGCGCCCAGCGGCCCGCAGGCGGTCGATCGCCCGGTTGCGCGCGATGGTGTGCAGCCACGCCGCGAGTGAGCCCGCCGTCGCGTCAAACGACTCGGCGCGGTTCCACAGTGCAAGGAACGTTTCCTGCACCACCTCCTCGGCGGTTCCTCGATCCGATGTCAGCCGGTACGCGGCGGCGAAGATCGACGACGCGAACCGGACATAGATGACCTCGAGAGCCGCCTCGGACCCCGCCGCCATCGCATGCACGATCGCCGCGTCGTCGCTCGGATCACCTCGAGCATTCACCTGCGACTACGCGCGATCGCCGTCATCGGTTTCGTCAGCCCGCCGTCGTGACGCCGATGACCGTGCCGATTGCATACGTGACGACCGCCGCCCCGAGACCGATGACGAGCTGGCGTACGCCCGAGAAGAGGAGACTGCGGCCGGTCAGCAGGCTGACCGCTGCGCCGACGCCGAAGAGGGCGACCAGACTCAGGGCGAGACTCACGAGCAGAATGGCGGTCCCGCCCCCGAACAGGTACGGGATGACCGGGAGCGCGGCGCCCGCGGCGAAGGCTACGAACGATCCCGCGGCGGCTCCCCAGGGCGATCCGAGCTCATCGGGGTCGAGCCCGAGCTCCTCTCGGACGAGGATATCGAGCGCGGTCTCCGGGTCCTGGAAGATTCGATGGGCGAAGTGGCCGGCCTCCTCCGCGGTGAAGCCCTTGCTCCGGTAGGAGGCGGCCAGCTCGGCCTCCTCCTCCTCGGGCATCGCCTCCATCTCGGCGCGCTCGAGGGCGATCTGGCGCTCGAACAGCTCGCGCTGGCTCTGCATCGAGATGTACTCGCCGGCCGCCATGCTGAACGCGCCGGCGAGCAGGCCGGCGATCCCTGCGAGCAGGACGAAGCGCGGGTTGCCCCCCGCGGCGCCCGCCACACCCATGATCAGTGAGAGGTTGCTGACGAGGCCGTCGCTTACCCCGAAGATCACCGCCCGGAGCGTCCCGGATCGCCCGCCGCCGCGATGCCACTGTTCCCGGTCCCCGATCTCCGCGGCGCTCCCCGCGCTCCCCGCGATCGCCACGCCGTCCCGGCTGGGGTCGCCGATCCCGCGGGCAGCCTCCTGGCGCTTGAGGCGACTCCAGATCGCGGCATGCTCGCGCTCATCGGCCGCGATCGCGGCGACCTCGGGCGAGCTCTGGGCGTCATACGCCTGTTCCTCGTCGCCCTCGAGCGCAGTGACCAGCTCCGCGACTGCGTTCGTGCCGAGTAGACGGGCGGCCAACATGATGAACCGGACACGCATCCGCGGGCCGTCGGGGGCCGGGACATCGGCGCCGAGATCGCGGAGCTTCGAGGCCCAGATGTCGGCGTGGCGGCGCTCGTTGCCGGCGATCCGCCGGAATGCCTCGGCTCGGTGTGGGTCCTTCTCGATCGACGCCAGTGCGTCGTAGAGAACGATCGCGTCCCGTTCCAGCTTGAGGTTGTCGAGGCTCTGCTCGACGTCGATCGGGGCCATGCGCCTCATCGTAGGGCATCGTGGACGGGTAGACTCGGGGCGATGTCAGCGCCGGCCGCGACCGATCCCCAACCGTTGCGCTACCTCTCGGCGAGCGATGTCGAGGCAGCCATGCCGGACATCGAGACGCGGCTCGCGCTTGCCGAGACGGCGATGACCGCGCTCATCGCCGATGCCGACCTGCCGCCGAAGATCGGCGTCCACCCCCGCCCCGTTGACTCGTTCGCCCACGCGATGCCGGCGTACCTGCGCGGCGCCGCAACGACCGGGTGGGATGACCTGCTCGGGATGAAGTGGGTCGCCGGGTTCGCCACGAATAACGCCCTGGAGCTTCCCACCGTGCACGCGGTCGTCCTCCTCAACGACGCCGCAACCGGGCGGCCGACCGCCATCCTCGACGGTGGACCGATCACCGCGATGCGGACAGCGGCGATCTCCGGTGTGGCGATCAAGCGATTCGCGCCGGTCGTCACGGGGCGTGCTCCGCGGGCCGGGCTGATCGGGACGGGCGTGCAGGGGCGAAGTCACGTGGCGGTCCTCGGTCATCTCCTGCCAGGGGTCGCCATCACGCTCTTCGACCGTCATCCGCATCGCGCCGAGAGGCTGGCGGCCGAGGCGCGTGGCACGCCAGGGATCGGTTCGGTCACCGTCGCCGTTGACTCGCGGGCGGCGGTCAGCAGCGCCGACGTGGTCGTGACCGCGGCGTCGTTCGGGCCGATCCGCCAGGTGATGACGGCCGACTGGCTGACCGAGGACGCCCTCGTGGTCCCGGTCGACTACGCGACGTACCTCGCCGCGGAGGTCGCCCGGACGGCGTCCCTTTTCCTCGTCGATGATCGCGGCCAGTTCCTCGCGAACCGCGACGCCGGTCTCTTCGACGGCTATCCCGACCCCGCGGCGACGCTCGGGGAGGCGATCCTGGCGGGGTCCGAGCGTCCGGCCGGCGGTCGGGTCGTCGTCACCCACCTGGGCGTTGGTCTCGCGGACGTCGTCTTTGGGGCCGCCATCCTCGTCCGTGCCGAGACACTCGGTCTCGGCGTCGTCCTGGCGCCATGACGGAGATTCGAGGCGGACCGCGGGCACGTGGCTCGGGCGAGGGCTGGTCGGACTGGTAGTCCGTCAGATCGGCGTGGTGCCGCTGAGTGACGTCGTGCCGGTGAAGTCCTTCTGGAGCCGCGCCGCGAATGGCGAGCGGATCGGGGCATCGGGGAACAGCGTCTCGGCCTCGGTCGACGGCGAGATCCAGTCGACCATGAGGCGGTTCACGATGATGGTCGGCAGGTCGCGCGCAACGATCGCGCCCGCCACCTCGTAGGCGATCGTCGCGTGGGTCAACGGGATCATCGGTTCGCGCTTGAGGACGCTCGACATCGCCTCGGTGCCGGGTTTGACGTGGATCTGGCCGAGGATGAGATACGGCCCCAGCGAGACCTGGAGACGGTTTGTCTCGAGCAGGACGCGCTGCTTTTCCGAACCACGCGGACCAGTCGCCACGACGGCCAGCAGGTCGTTCCGCTCGAGCGAGATGCTGTCGAGCGCGACCCGGTGCCCGTCCTCGAGGCTTTCGCACTCGAGATGATGGACCAGGAAGCGCTCCTGGCCGTTCAGGAAATCGGAAAGACGGTCACCGAACATGGTGATCTTTCCGGAGATCGTGCAGTCGCCGGCAAAGCCGACGAAGTCGACGGGCTGCATGGTCACGCCACGCTAGACCCTTCCCCACGGCCCCCGATACCGGACTTTCGTACCGTCCGGCTCTCCCCGCGAGCACCCGCTCATTCGTTGACTTCGAGCGGGCCGTCGGGAATCTCGATGAGGATCCGCCCGTTCTCGATCACCACGGGATGCACCGCCAGGGGCACGTCGGCGGGGGGATCGAGCGGGTCGCCGGTCGTGAGGTCGAAGCGCGAGAGGTGGAGCGCGCAGGTCAGTGTCCCGGCGGTCAGGAAGCCCTTGTCGAGCTCGAAATATTCGTGGCTACAGATCCCCTGGACCGCGCGGAAGTCGCCGTTCACATTGACCACGAGCACCTGGTCCGTGCCGTCGACGAAGGCCATCTTCATCGTGCCGTCCGGGATCTCGTCGACCCCGAAGAGGTCGATGCGTCTCACGCGGCGGCGATCGCCCCGGCGCCGATGCCGGCGTCCCATTTCGCTTCGAGCAGCTCGCGCAATCGCTCCTGCGCATCGGCCACCGGGACGCGCGCCACGACCGGCTCGAGGAAGCCGAGGACGATGAACTTGCGCGCCTCGTCGGGCGGAATCCCGCGGCTCTCGAGGTAGAAGAGCTGGCTCTCGTCGATCGGGCCGACCGAGCTCGCGTGCGCGGCGCGCCGGCAGTCGGGCTGGTCGATCTCGAGGCTCGGGATGGCCACGGAACGGGTCGCCTTCGAGAGATTCATCCCGAACTCGCCCAAAAAGCTGTCCGTCCCGACCGCCGAGCGATCGATGACGATCATCCCCTTCATGAACGATCGGGCCCGGTCGAGCAGCGCGCCCTTGGAGAGCAGGTTGCCGGTCGTGTCGCGGCCGACGTGATGGGTGTACGAGGTGAGATCGAAGAGCTGGTCCGTGCCGCCGAAGACGATCTCGACCTGCTCGACCGAGCTGCGGTCGCCCTCGAGCCGGTTGTCGACGCGACTCCGGACGAGCCGCGAACCGAGCTGGGCGAGTGCCCAGTGGAGCGTGGCCCCCTCCCCGATGACCGCGTTGCGGTGCTGGATCGCGACGGTCGACGACGGAAGCTCCTGGAGACTCGCGACCTCGAGCTTCGCCTCGCGCCCGAGGGTGATCTCGAGCGTGCCCGCGAGGAACGACTGGCCGCCCTTCGTTGTGGCCGCATCGGACGCAACGAGCTCCTCGAGGAAGGTCGCGACCGCACCGTCGCCGAGCGTGATGATCGTGCGCGAGAGCAGCGCGCGGTCAGGCAGCCCGGTCGCCCAGCGCACGATGATCGGGTGGGCCAGCCGGACGCCCGCCGGAACGTCGAGGACGACGCCCTGCGTCCACAACGCCCGGGTCAGCTGGGCGAACTTGTCGTCTGCCGGCAGGGCGCCGCTGGCGAGGAGCGCACCGCCGCGAACGTGGTTGCGCGCGAGGTACTCGGCAATCGTCGTCAGCTCGACGCCGGCGTCCATCGCCTCCGACGACAGGGCCGAGGCCGTCAGGTCGCCATCGGTGAAGACGAGCAGGCCGTCGGTGCCGTCGGGCACGGGCACCTCGACCTGCGCGGTCGCGGGCTCCCAGTGGATCGTGGCTCGATCGAGGGCGGCAGCGCGCAGGTCGATGTAGCTCGTATACAGCTGGTTCGATTCGGCGGGGAGGGTTTCGTAGAGGGCGAGTGCCGCCAGCCGGTCATCCGGAAGAGCGAGGCCCATCAGGCGATCGTCGAGGTCGTCGCGATCGATGGGCAGCGACAGATCGTCGAGGGCCCGGCGCACCGGCCTCGGACGTGAGGCCGGGGCCGTCATCCGAGCGACCCCTCCATCTCGAGCTTGACGAGCCGGTTGAACTCGATGGCGTATTCCATCGGGAGTTCCTTGGTGAACACCTCGAGGAAGCCCTGGACGATGAGGTTGGTCGCCTCGTTCTCGGTCAGGCCACGGCTCATCAGGTAGAAGACCTGCTCCGCGCTGACCTTGCCGACCGTCGCTTCGTGGGTCATCGACGTGTCGTCTTCCTGGATGTCGATGTACGGGTAGGTATCGCTCCGGCTGATGTCGTCCATCATCAGGGCGTCGCAACGGACGCTCGCCACGACATTGGTGGCCCCCGGCGAGACCTTGAGGTGACCGCGATAGGTCGCCCGGCCGCCGTCCTTCGAGACGGACTTGCTGACGATCCGCGAGCGGGTGTTGGGGGCCAGGTGGACGGCCTTCGCGCCAGTGTCTTGGTGCTGGCCCTTGCCCGCGACGGCAACGCTGATGATGTCCGCCGTGGCGCCCTCGCCGCGCAGGTAGATGGCCGGGAACTTGACGGTCTTGCGCGAGCCCGTGTTTGCATCGATCCACTCGACCGTCGAGTTCTCGTAGGCGTGCGCCCGCTTGGTCACGAGGTTGTAGACGTCGTTCGACCAGTTCTGGATGGTCGTGTAGCGGACCTTGGAGCCCGGCAGCGCGACGACCTCGACGACCGCGACGTGGAGCGACTCGGTGGCGTAGATCG
>JBDTNS010000053.1:0-10112 GCA_039933675.1 Chloroflexota bacterium | reverse complement strand
CTGCACACGAACCTGGGGCGCGCGCCGTGGCCGGCGGTCGCCATCGAGGCGGCGACGCGCGCCGCCACCGGCTATTCGCTGCTCGAATTCGATCGCGTGGCCGGGCATCGTGGGCCGCGCTTCCGGATCGCCGAGGAGCACCTGATCGCCCTGACCGGCGCGGAGGACGCGCTCATCACGGTCAACAACGCGGCCGCGCTCGCGCTCGCGGTCGGGCTGGCCGGAAGGCACGGCGTCGCGGTCTCACGCGGCGAGCTCGTCGAGATCGGCGGGGGCGTGCGCATCCCGGAGATCGTGCGACGGACCGGTGCGCGGCTCGTCGAGGTCGGGACGACGAACCGGACGCGGGCCGCGGACTTCGAGGCGCCGCTCGCCGACGGACGGGCGACGCTGGTGGTGCGGGTCCACCCGTCAAACTTCGCCCAGACCGGGTTTGTCGAGGCGCCCGATCCGATCGAGCTCGCGCGTCTCGCCCACGACCACGGCGCGGTCGTCGTCGACGACCTGGGCAGCGGTGCGCTGCTCGAGACCGCGGCCTTCGGGCTCGCCCACGAGCCGACCCCTCGCGAGCGGCTGGCGGCCGGCGCGGACCTCGTGACGTTCAGCGGGGACAAGCTCGTCGGTGGCCCGCAGGCAGGCCTGATCGTCGGTCGGGCCGACCTCATCGCGCAGATACGGAAGGATCCGCTGGCTCGGGCGGTGCGCCCGGACAAGGTGACGCTCGCGGCGCTTGCCGCGACGCTCGGGCTCTATCGGGCGGGCCGGGCAGCGACGGAGATCCCGGTCTGGCGGATGATCGCGACCACTTCCGAGGAGCTCGGCCGGCGTGCCGATGCCGCGCTGGAGGCCGTCCCTGAGGCCCTTCGGTCGCGCGTCTCGGTGACCGAGATGATGTCGGCGATCGGCGGCGGCTCGCTCCCGGGCGAGCAGCTCGAATCGGCCGGACTGGTGGTGACGGGGCGGGGGTCGGCCGCCCTCGCCGCTCGTCTCCGCGCCGGCGCGCCACCGGTCGTGGGCCGGGTCCAGGAGGGCGCGGTCCTGCTCGATCTCAGGACAATCGATCCGACCGACGACGCGACGTTGGTTGACGCCCTCGTCGCGGCGCTCAGCTCGCCGTCCGGGAAGCCGGGCGCCGCGTGACCGTCGTCATCGGGACTGCCGGGCACATCGATCATGGCAAGACGACACTGCTGCGGGCACTCACCGGGATGGATGCCGACCGACTCCCCGAGGAGCGCCGGCGGGGGATGACCATTGATGTCGGCTACGCGCATCTGATGCTGCCCGACGGGACCGAGCTCGACTTCGTCGACGTCCCGGGACACGACCGGCTCGTCGGCAACATGCTCGTCGGCGCCGGCGAGATCGATGCAGCGATGCTCGTCGTCGCGGCGGACGACGGGCCGCGCGCGCAGACGATCGAGCACCTCGCTCTGCTCGACGCCCTCGCGATCCGCCACGGCATCGCGGTCGTCACGAAGGCCGATGTTGCCGGTGCGTCGCGAACCGCCGAGGTGGTCGCCGCGGTAGGGCGACTCCTGGACGGGACGTCGTTTGCGGGCGCGCCCGTCATCGCCATCTCGTCCGTGACTGGTGACGGGATCGACGCGGTTCGTGATGCCCTCGTTGACCTTCGGGACCGGGTGCTCGCCGCGGGCTTCACGCCACCCGGCAGGTCACGCCTCGCGATCGATCGCGTCTTCGCGGTAAAGGGCCGTGGCGCCGTCGTGACCGGGACGCTCCGGGGAGCGACGCTCGCCCGCGGCGCGACCCAGCGGCTGGTCCCCGGCGAGCGCACGATCCGTGTCCGCGAGGTCCAGGTCCACGGCGCGGCGATGGACGCAGCCGGTCCCGGACGGACCGCGCTCAATCTCGCCGGGATCGAGGCGGGGGAGCTGGGTCGTGGCCTCGTCCTGACCGACGACGCCGCGGTCGTTGCGAGCGATCGGCTCCTTGTCAGGCTTGCCGCACCGCTTCCCGACCGGACGCGGGCTCGTCTCCACCTTGGCACGGCTGCGGTCGATGTGGCGGTTGGGCGCAGCGGTCGGGACGCGATCGATCTGCCGGACGGCACGGTCGCCGCGATCCTGCGGCTGTCGGCGCCGCTGGCGGTCGCGGCGGGCGACCGGGCGGTGCTGCGGCGAAGTTCCGGCGACGACCGGATCGTGGGGGCCGTCGTCCTCGATGTCACGCCGCCGCGCGGGATCTCGCGCCGGCGGCAAACGCCCGAGCGGGTCGCACGCCTCGCCGGGGCCGTCGCCTCGGGCGATCCGGCCGCCGTTGCGGAGGCCCGGCTCGAGCTCCACGGTGTCCTCGAACCCCGCGCCGGCGCCGGTGGCCCGGCCAGTGTCGCGCCGGATGTCACCGCGGCGATCGCCGCAGCCGTGCTCGCGGTCGTGGCGGCCGGCGAAGGGACCTTGGCGAGCCTCACCGAGGTTCGGAGCGTTGCGACGCGGACGTTGCGCCGCCAGGCGACGATCGGTCGGACGGATGGGTCGACCGTGGCGACCAACCTCGTCGACGAGCTGATCGCCGACGGCCGGCTCGTCCGCGAAGGCCCGGTCGTGCGCGTGGCCGGCGCGGCGACCGCGATACCCCACAGCCCGGACCCGGCCACCATCCCTTCGATGGATCGCCTCGTGGCGAACCTCGCGGTCACCGCCCCGGCCGCCCTCGACGTGGCCGCACGCGCGGCCGGTTGCTCCCCGGCCGGCATCCTCGAGCTTGAGCGGAGCGGGCGCATCGTCGTGCTCGAGCCGGGCCTCGCCTACGCAGCGTCGACCTATCGCGAGATCACCGCGCAGGTACTGACGCTCGCGGCGGCCGCCCCATTGACGCCTGCCGTCCTGCGTGATGCCACCGGGACGAGCCGGAAGTACGTCATGTCGATCCTGGCCGACCTCGATCGGCGCGGGATCTTGCGCCGAACCGCCGACGGCCATGTCCCCGGACCCCGAGCCCCCTCGGCTGCGATCCGGTTGCCGGGCGCCACCGCCTCGCGCGACCGATGACGACCGACGTCACGGCAATCGTGCTCGCGGGCGGGCGCTCGAGCCGGTTCGGGCGCGACAAGCTGGCCGAGCCGGTCGACGGTCGGCCGCTCGTCGACCACGCGATCGAGGCGGTGCGCCCGCTCGTCACCGAGATCCTCGTGGTCGCGGCACCCGGCGCCGACCGGCGGCTCCCGGCAGGCGCGACGCTCATCCACGACACGGTCGCGTTCGAAGGCCCGCTCGCCGGTCTGCTGGCGGGCCTGCGTGCCGCCGGGGAACCAGTTGTGCTCGTGGTCGGTGGCGACATGCCGTCCCTCGCCGGTCCCGTGCTCGAGGCGATGCTCACGCACCTCGACGCGCCCGGCGTCGATGCCGTCGACCTCGAACACGACGGCAGCTCTCGCCCGCTCCCCCTCGCCCTCAGACGCGAACCGGCCCTCGCGGCCGCACGAGCGCTCATCGATCGTGGCGAGCGAAGGCTGCGTTCCCTTTCCGAGGCGCTTGCGACGCACACCCTGTCCGAGCCCGCCTGGCGAACCCTCGACCCGGACGCCCGGACCGTCCGCGACATCGACCGACCAGGTGACCTCGACGATCCCGGCGAGACGCGAACCGACCGCCCGGCGCGTAGCATCGGCCGATGACGACCGTCCACCTCCTCCACGCCGGTTATGCGACCGAGCGGGTCGGGAGCAGCGTCGTCCTCGTGCGAGATGGCGACGCGCTGATAGTCGCCGACCCGGGCATGGTCGCCCGCCGCTCGCTCATCCTCGATCCCCTCGCCGTCCTCGGCGTCGCGCCCGAGGCGGTGACGCACGTCTTCCTGAGCCACCACCACCCGGACCATACGGTCAACATCGCGCTCTTTCCGAATGCCGAGGTCGTCGACTTCTGGGCGCGCTACCGCGACGACCTGTGGCTCGACCACGACGGCGACGGGCATCGCCTCGGGCCGAACAGCGAGCTGTGGCTCACCCCCGGTCACACCGAGGAGGACGCCACGCTCGTCGTCACAGCCGACGACGGCGTCTACGCGATGACCCACCTCTGGTGGCGCGAGGACCGGTCGCCCGAGATCGACCCGCTCGCCGCCGATCAGGCCGCGATCGAGCGTGGTCGAGCACGCGTCCTGGCGAGCGCCGACATCGTCATCCCGGGGCACGGCGCACCGTTCCGCGTCGGCGACCGGCCGCCGGGGTTCAGCGGTTCGAGCGGCGGGCCACGACGTTGAGCCGGACGTAGTCGATCAGCGGTTCGCCGATTCGCTCGGCCACCTCGTGGACGAACGCGTCCCGGTCGGCGACCGGCAGGCGCTCCACGTGCTCGCCGAGGATGACCGTGTGGAGGTACCTCTCGAACGGCTCGCCCGGCTCGAACCAGGTCGGCTCGTCGTGGAGCCAGCATTCGATGTCGACGAACCCCGCCGCGTCGAGCCGGCGAACGGTCGCGATCGGCGTCTCGAAATGCGGGCTCCCGACCCAGCCATCGCCGATCGACGCCAGCGCGCGCCGGACCGTCGCGATGTTGCCGGCGCCTCCGAACTGGGCGACGATCCAACCGCCCGGTCGCAGCACGGCCGCCAGGTTGGCAAACAGCGCGTCATGGTCGGGGACCCAGTGGAACGTCGCCGTGGAGAGGATCGCGTCGACCGTCCCCTCGATCGGGAGTGGCCGGCCCAGGTCCGCGGCGACGTACTCGATCCGGTCGCCAAAGGGTGCCAGCCGCTCGCGCGCCGCCTCGACCATCGCGGCCGAACCATCGAGCGCGATCACCCGGCCGCGCGGGAGCCGGGCGGCGAGCAGCTCGGTGACGCGGCCGCTGCCGCAGCCGGCGTCGAGGACGCGCTCGTCACCCTCGAGCGGCAGGCGTTCGAGCAGCCCGGACCCCCAGCGCGTCATCGGGTCGGCGACCCGGTCGTAGGCTTGGGCGTCCCAGTCGCGCGTCATCCGGGCGCGTTCGAGGCAACCTCGGCCGCCGTTGACGGCTGCCGAACCGTGCCACTCCGCTCGCGCAGGCCGTACCACGAGATGATCGCCCCGATCACGAGGAGCCCGGCGCAGATGAACATCGCCAGGTGGAACGCCTCGATCGACGCCACGTTCGAGGCCGAGATCTGGGCCGCCGTCACGCCGGCGCCTGGCGGGTTGAGTGGCTGGAACGCCCGGCGGACCGCCGGATCGCTCGTGTCGACCCCGGCCTGCGACCCGAGCGAGGCGTAGTACGTCGCGCTGATCGCGATGAAGATGAGCGCCCCGAGGAGCGGCTGACCGACCCGCGCGACCGAGTTGTTGATCGCCGACCCGAGCCCCGAGAAGCGACCCGGGATCGAACCCATGAGCATGCTCGTCAGCGGCGCCACCACGAGCGAGATGCCGAGGCCGAAGAGCAGCGTGTAGGGGAGGATGTCGATCGCGACCGAGAGTGGCGGGACGAGACTCGCCGGGTTGTCGAGCGCGGCCTTCCAGGGTGCCGAGTCGGACGGCAGCCGCGCCAGCCAGAGCAGCGAGACGGCCATGATCGCCGGCCCCGCGACAAGGAAGGGTCGCGCTCCGATCCGTCCGGCGAGTGTCCCGATCCGCGTCGAGAGCGATGCCAGCATGATCCCGACCGGAACCCCCACGGCCCCGGCGCCGAGCGCGGTGTAGCCGAGGACGCCCTGCAGGACGACGGCCTGGTAGAAGCCCGTGACATAGAGCGCGCCGTAGACGAAGAACGTCGTCAGGTTGATCGCCGTGAACGGCCGCGAGCGGAAGAGGTCGAGCGGGACGAGCGGGTTCGGCCGGCGAGCCATGAGGATCGGGAAGAGCACGAGCGAGACAACGCCGACCGCGATCGAGATCCAGCCGGCCGTGTCGGCCCATTCGTTCGCCTGTCCCCGGATGAGCCCGAAGGCGAGCCCGCCGACCGCTAGCGCGGCCACGAGCGCTCCGAGCCAGTCGAACCGCCCGGTCGTCTCGGTGTCACGCGACTCCTCGGCGTGGGTGAGGGTCGCCCACAGCGCGAACCCGAGCAGCGGGACGTTGATCAGAAACGCGATCCGCCACCCGAGCGTATCGACCAGACCGCCGCCCACGACCGGGCCGAGGACCGTCAGCGCGGACGTGGCGGCCGCCCAGACCCCGAAGGCTCGACCTCGTTCGGCTCCGGTGAAGGCGTGGGTGATGAGCGCGAGCGATCCCGGGATGAGGAGCGCGCCGGCGCCGCCCTGGACGAGGCGGAAGACGATCAGCCACTCGAACGTCGGGGCGAGCCCGCACAACGCCGAGGTCGCGGCGAACCCGATGAGCCCGAGCGCGTAGACCCGCCGCCGGCCGTAATGGTCGGAGAGTGCGCCGGCGAGGATCAGCAGCGCAGCGAGGACCGCGAGGTAGCCGCCGACGATGTACGCCTGACCCTCCAGCACGCCGACGATCGTGGCCGGCAGTTCCTGGCCGATGTGCTTGAGGGCCGCATTGACGATCGTCCCGTCGAGGAAGACCGCACCCGAACCGATGACGGTACAGACGATCGTCCAGCGCTGGCGGAGGGTCATGTTGGCGCAGTGTCGCAGCGTGGCCGGCGGTTGGGCAAGGTCCGGGTAGACTCTCCGCCATGCCCGGACCCGTGGCGCTCGTCGGCGCCGGTGAATTCCTTCCTGCGATGCTCGAATTCGACGCCGGGCTGCTCGCCTCGATCGGCCGGTCCCGCCCGCGCGTGGCGATCCTGCCGACGGCCTCGTTCCCCGATGGCGATGCGGTCTTCACGCGCTGGGCGACGATGGGCGTTGCGCATTTCGGCGAGCTCGGCGCCGAGGTCGAACCGGTCCTCGTCCGCGATCGCGCCGGGGCCGATGATCCTGCCGCGGCCCAGGCGATCGGCGAGGCTGACCTCGTCTACCTGTCGGGCGGGAAGCCCGGTCATCTCATGTCGGTGCTTTACGGGAGCGCCGTGGGCCGGGCGATCGGCGAGGCGCACGCCCGCGGCGCGACGCTGGCCGGTTGTTCGGCCGGTGCGATGGTCCTGGCCGGCTACGCCTTCGATCTCCGGATGCGGGTGGCGCCGTGGCCGCTCCGCTGGCGCCCCGCGATGGGCTTCGTCCCCGGGACTTCCGTGGTCCCGCACTACGACGCGTGGCCGGAGGCGCTTTCGGCCCTCATCGCGCTCCAGGCACCGCGCGGGTCGACGGTCCTCGGGATTGATGAGGAGACGGCCGTGGTCGGCCACGCCGGTGCATGGCAGGTCCACGGCCGGTCGCGTGTCACGGTCTGGCGCGGCCGCCACCGCGATCGATACCGCGCGGGCGAGACGTTCCGCCTCTGACGCGGCCGCCGCGGACGCGTCTCGCGCTCGGTCAGTCGGGCTTGACGGTCCGGAAGCAGTCGGAGCAGTAGACCGGACGGTCCATCCGCGGCTTGAACGGGACCTGGGCCTGGTTGCCGCAGGACGAGCAGATGACCGCGAAGTACTCGCGGTTCGGGCGGTCGTCGCCGCGCTCGTAGCCGCGAGGTCCGCCGATGTCGCGAACGTCATAGCCGTCATCACGGCTGGCTCGCCGACTGGCTCGGCAGCTGGTGCAGCGTTTCGGGTCGCTGACGAACCCCTTCTGCTGGTAGAACTCCTGGTCCGCCGCTGAATGGATGAACTCCACTCCGCAATCGACGCAGTTCAGGGATCGGTCGACGTAGGTCACGATGCTCCTCCGGGACGCCATGCTCTGCAAAGGCACGCCGCGTGGGGGCGGCCGCATCGGCGGACGGAGCGGGACGCGAATGGAGCGGGACGCTCGTCAGGTGCCGATGTGGGGTCCCTGTCGGGGCGCACCGGTTCAGTGCCGCGAGGATACAACGGCTCGCCGAATTGGGCTGTCGGACGCTCGAATCGGGGTCCGCGCGGGGACTGGCGACCGTGACACCGTACCTGTCACAATGACCAGCGACATTGGAGTCGGCGAGCGGGGAGTCATGGGGGCGCCTCGCTCGCGCCAACGCCGCGGTTCGTCCCAGCGTTCCGATCACGGGTCCGGCGTGGACGACTCCTCGGTCAGCGACGACCACGAGGAGGCAGAGGCCGCGACCCGATGCTCAGGATCATCCACACCGCCGACGTTCATCTCGGCGCGCGACACGACGATCTCGGTGAGCAGGCGGCCGCCCAACGCGAGCGCCAGTTCGCGGCCTTCAAGGCGACGATCGATCTCGCGCTCGCGGAGAAGGTCGATCTTGTCCTGATCGCGGGCGACCTGTTCGACTCAAATGTCCAGCCGCGTCGCTCGGTCGAGCGCGTCGCCACCGAGCTCAAGCGCCTCGCCGAGGCCCGCATTCGCACGGTCATCATCCCGGGCACGCACGACGTGTGCGATCGCGCCTCGATCTACCGCGCCTACGATCTCGCGGCGCTCGCCGGCTCGACCGCGGGCGACGGGATGATCACGGTCCTCGACCCGGAACACGCCTCGATCCACCTCGCCGCCATCGACGTCGTCGTCCACGGCCGGGTCTTCGCCACGAAGCGCGCGCCGCACAGCCCGCTCCAGGAGCTGGGACCGGCCACGGCGACCACCGCGGCAGCCACCGCGGCCACCTGGCGCGTCGGCCTCGTCCACGGCTCGATCTCGATCCCCGGCAAGACCGATCGCGACGAGGTCGTCATCACGACCGAGGAGATCGCCGCGAGCGGTCTCGACTACCTCGCGCTTGGCCACTGGCATTCGACCCAGCGCGGCAAGGCGGGCAACGTGCAGTACGCCTACTCCGGCGCCCCCGAACCAGTCGCACTCGACCAGGACCGGGCCGGCAAGGTCCTGCTCGTCGAGCTCGACGAGATCGCCGGCCAGCGCTCGGTCACGATCAACGAGGTCCAGGTCGGGCGGACGCGCTTCGAGAAATCGGAAATCGACGCAGCGACCGTCGCCAGCCAGCCCGCCCTCATCGAGCTCCTCGCCGCGCGCGCCGACCCGGACCTCGTCCTCGACGCGCGACTCGTCGGCGTGCGGCGCGACGAGCTCGACCTCGACCTCGACGAGATCGAGACCGCCCTCGCGCCGCGGTTCCTCAAGGTCCGCGTCCGCGACGCATCGCTGCCGGCCCTGACCGAGGGTCCGCTGCCGTCGCCCGATACGATCGTTGGGGCGTTCATCCGCGATATGGAGGTGCGGATCGCCGGGCTCGAGGCCGCCGGCTCGGCCGCAGAAGCCGCCGAGGGACGCGACGCGCTCCGCCTCGGACGCCTCCTTCTTGCCGGTCACGAGGTCTCGCTGTGAGGGTCCGCAGGCTCTCCGGCCGGGACTTCCGCCGGTATCGGACCTTCGACATCGAATTCGCGCCGAGCCTGACGGTCGTCCGCGGCCCGAACGAGGCCGGCAAGAGCACCGTCCAGCGAGCGCTCGAGCTCGCCCTGACCCGGCGCGCAACCAGCACCGCGGCCGAGCTGGAGAACCTCCGGCCGTGGGCCGCGCCGCCCGAGGCGCGCTCGGTCATCACCGTGGAGTTCGAGCAGGATGAGGAGGACCGGCTCAAGACCGGGACCCTGGAGAAGACGTTCGCCGGCGCGAAAGGCACCGTCAAGCTCGACTACGACGGACAGTCGATCAGCGACCCGACGCTTGCCGACCAGGTTATGGCGGAGCTGACCGGGATCCCGACCGAGGGGTTCTTCCGCTCGACCGCCTCGGTCCGCCACTTTGAGTTGAGCGACCTGTCGCGCGACGAGGGCGCGCTCCGCGACCGGCTCCAGGCGTCGATCAGCGGCGCCGATCGCGGGACGAGCCGCGCGCGCAAGAAGCTCGACAAGGCGCTCCACGAGCTGACCACCAAGGGTGATCGCAACCCCGGCCGCCTCAAGGTCGCCGAACAGGCCGTCGGCCAGGCCCAGATCGCGCTCGACCAGGGCGAACTCGCGCTGGCCCAGCTCGAGCGCGACCGCGACATCCTGTCGACTGCCCACGACCGGCGGGCCGACGCCGATGCCGCCCTTGCCGAGCGTCGCAGCCTGCTCGAGAAGGCCCGCCAGGCGGAGCGCATCTCCGCCGAACGCGACGTCGCCACCGAGCGCTATGAACGGCACCGACAGGCGGTCGAGATCGTGACCGAGATCCAGGGTCTTGCCACGACGCATCCATCGGCCAATGCGCTGCCGGTCCTG
>JBDTNS010000052.1:0-10135 GCA_039933675.1 Chloroflexota bacterium | reverse complement strand
GCGCGTCCATCGTCTGGGCCCGCGACAGCGTCCGCGGGATGGCATCGAGGCTGATGGCGGTCACGCCTCGCTCCGCCAGCGCCTTGGCCGATTTCGGATCGATGAGCGGCGAGAGCAGACCGAGCAGGGCCTGTCCCTCGTGGAGCCTGCCGATCTCGTCGTCTGACGGCTTGGCGACCCGCAGGATCGCGTCGGCACCCTTGTACAGGTCGTCGGTCGACACGATCGTCGCACCGGCGGCCTCGTAGGCGGCATCCGGAATGGTCGAGCCGGCACCGGCGTCGCGCTCGACGAGGATCTCCAGCCCGGCCGCCGTCAGCTTGCCGAGCACCTCGGGTACCAGGGCCACACGCCGTTCACCGGGCGCTGTCTCCTTGGCGACACCGACCTTCATGGGCACCACCTTGACTTGGGTCGCGACTGGGGACCGCGAGACTCGTCTCGCGGGGACACTTGGGGTCGGCGGACAGGATACCGCGCGCGCCACTACGACCGCGCCCCTGCCCGGGTTGCGGATCGGGTTCAACGCGTCCTTATCGTGACGGGCCGCTCGCGCCTGAATCGCGCTGCGCGACAGGCACGTCGCCGGAGCCGCCCGCGGCGGCCCCGGCCGGCGCGGATCAGCTGATGGCGAAGACCACGGTGACGGTCGCGTTCACGTCCTGCGTCCCCGGCTGAACCGGTGTCGCGACGTCGGCCAGCGGTGCCCCCTTCATCGCGCCGTAGCCGTAGAAGACCGGCGGCAGAGGCGCGGTCGCATCGGTGATCGAGACGACGGCGCCGAGCGAGACGTTGCCTGCACCGGCCATCGCCTGCGCACTCACCCGCGCGGCGGCCACCGCGGCGGCACGGGCGTCGTTCTGCGCCTTGATCGGGTCGTTGTACTCGAACGAGATCCCGTTGACGTCGGTGGCGCCCTTGGCGGTCGCGGCATCGACAACGTCGCCCGCCTTGTCGAGGTCGCGGACCGTCACCTGGATCTGCTCGCTGATCTGGTAGCCGACGACCTTCGGGCTCGATCCGTTGCCGTACTGCGGGTAGAGGCTGAGATTGGTCGTCTGGATATCCGCGTCGGCGACGCCGAGGGCCTTCGTCGCCGCGATGATGTCGGTCATCGCCGAGGCCGCGGCCGCGCGCGCCGCCTTGACCGTCGACTTCGTGATCGTCACGCCGAGGTTGATCCGCGCGACATCCGGGACGACCGTGACCTTGCCGCTCGCCGAGACCGTGATCGTGTGGTCGGCCGGGGTCACGGGTGCGCCCGAAACCGGGCCGGCGTGGGCGGAGAGGGCCGCAATGGCCACGATGAACGCACCGAGCGCGCCTGCGCCGAGTGTGCGGAGTGTCTGCGACATCGGATCACCTTCGTCTCGCTGCCGCCCGAGATGGGGGCGGTCGTTGACCCGGAGACGACGGTTGGGTGCCCGTGGTTCCGCGGGGACGCAACGCGCTCAATATCGATCAGTCGGTTCTGTCGGTCCATGTGCTCGGCGGCGTCGAGCCGGCCGCGTTTGGGTTGGCCGCATCGACGGTCGCGCTTCGGCGTCCGGGCGGTGGCGCCACCGGCGGACGCTTGCGAGTGCGCCAGTCCCGGATCACCCGGATGACGTCGAGCGCGATCAGGATCGGCACGAGGCGGCGCGGCAGGAAGCGCAGCAGAAAGAAGCGGATCATGGCCACGACGATACGGGGCGCCGGTCAGGCGGCCGGTCAAGACGCGAGGGGCACGCTCCTTGCAGATCCGTTTCAGGTCGCGGCTGGAGCCCACGTCGAGCGGGGCGGCATCGTCTCGAAATCGGTTGCCTCACCGGGTTGGAGGACGCGAACGTCGAGCTCAGGGAGGCGCGCGGCGGCCTCCGTCGCGAAGGCGTCGCCGGCGTCGAAGGAGCCCCAGCCCCAGCGTCCACCACCGAAGCCCGGCAGGTAGAGCGTTCCCCAATGGATCGGGATCGCGCTGCGGGCGCCGACGCGCCGCGCCGCGTCGGCCGCGCTGGCGGGCGTGAGCCGCACCGGTCCGCGCGGCGGGCCCCAGCGCCCGACCGGGAGGAGCGCGACATGGACGCGACCGGCGAGCCCCGCCATCGCCGGGTGGATCGCCGTGTCGCCGGCGAAGTAGACGCTCGTCGAGCCCTCGATGAGATAGCCGAGCGCGCGGACGCCGGGATGGAGCGGCCAGCGCCCGTGACGGGCGGGGACGGCGGTGACCCGCACGCCACCGATATCGCACCCTTCGTCGACCGTCAGCTCGCGGAGGCTGTCGCCCGACCGCGCGAGTCGCGCGCCAAGACCGAACGGGAGGACGACGACGGGTTGGCCCTCGAGGGCTCGAAGCGAGGCGCGATGGAAATGGTCGGGATGCGCATGCGAGATGACGATCCCGTCGACCGTCCCGATCGTCGCAGGATCCGGTGCCGGCCCCGACCGTCGCAACGGTCCGAGCCGGTCGACGAGGATGGGGTCGGTCACGATCCGGACCCCGTCCAGCTCGAGCATGACCGTCGCGTGGCCGAGATACGTCACCCGCAGGCCGCCACCCGCGGGCGGCTCAGGCCGGGCGTCCGTTTCGAAGCCCGAGCGGTCCGCGCCAGCCGCTCCGATCGCGCTCGGGCCGCGCGCGCGGGACCCGCGTGAGCGTGAAGAGGGCACCGAGGAGCGCGCCCAGGAAGCCCTCGCCGATGTCGGCCATGGTGTCGTCGTAGGTCAGGTCCATCCCGGTCGCCCCGAGCTTCATCGCACCATATTCGAGCAGCTCCCAGGCACTCTCCCCGGCGATCGCCACTCCGGCACCCGCGAGGGCCGCCTGCCAGCGCTCGTCCACCCGCGGCGCGAACATCGCTCCGGCGACGCCGCTCACGATCGCGGAGTTCGCAACGTGGACGACGTCGTCGATGTGGGCCTCGCTATAGAGACCGAGGGCGTTCCCGCCGGCATCGAGCAGGAGCGGGACCGTGACCGCGAGATCGAGCGCGCGCGGGTAACGGCTCCGGCCGGGGAGAAGCCGCCAGGCGACCGGCACGACCAGCAGGCCGCCCACATAGCCGATCGCACGGGACCGGATCGCCTTGCCGCGGAGCCGAGGCGACTCGGCATTGACGAACGCGTCGATCGCGAAGGCGACCGTCGCGGCCTTGGCCGCAACGATGGCGGCCGAGAGCACGGTTTCGGTCAGCGGCGATCGCATCGTGGAGCGAGGGACGTCAGGCATCGGCGTCGCCTACGGTACGACCGATTGCCGGCGCGGGCACCGTTGCGCGTCTCGCATCGCGAGCGAGAACCATCGCACGAGCGCTGCGGCTGGCCCGCCCGGAGGGTCGAACACCCGACCTACTGATCCGAAGTCACTCGCCGGGCCGTTCAGGTTTTGCCGCTTATGCCGGCGACTGGGGGGGCGTCGAATGCGCGGATGTTGACTCGCTTGACCGACTCGCCTACCTGTGCGACGAGTTCCAGTAGCTGGGGGCCCTCGATTTGGACCTGAAGGTTCGCTGCGAGAGGGACGAGCGTCGATTCGCCCCGGGAACCCGGCGCTCGACCGGTCTCCAAATCTGCCTCGATCGCGACGATGTCCTGACCATCACTATTCCGTAGCGAGATTGCCAGATGCTGTGGCACGTTGGACTGCGTGAAAGGCACTCTGACTCCGACTGAGACCCCCAACCTCATCGGCGCCGGGTACGAAGGCGGCGAGAATCGGTCCCAGCCAGCTCCGACGATGTAGCTCTTGCCCCCGATCACTTCCGCGTAATCGGCAACGAGCAAGAAATCAATGAGCGCATGACTGGGTTCGAGCAAGTCGTCGAAAGCTGCGTTCTTCATGGGTCTCCTTCGGCTCGTTGACGGACAACGTATCCCAACGGGATACTGACGTCAAGTACATCAGTACGGGGTTCTCACAATTGCCCAAGTTCGATGATCTGGAATGTCACCCGAACTTCGAAGACCACCAGGCCGCAGCTGGACGGCGCGTCGTTTTGTGTGATGAAGCGATCGAGGCGTGGTACGGTCGACGACGCATCGTCCGAAACAAGAAGAGTCAGCCGGCTTCCTACCTGATGCTCGGGACGACCAATGCCGGGAGGAGTATCACGGTCGCAGTCCTCGGCGGTCGGGAGCTCGGGATGTGGGTCGCGTACACCGCATGGGATACGGCGTAGCCGGGTAAAGGAGTGGCAATGGCAAGGGTGAAGAAGCAGAGTTTCGATCAGTTGTCGGGCGCTGAGCGCGAAGTTGTCGGTAACCCGGCGGACTACGAATGGAATGACGCCATTGACTTGCCGGCACGTTCTCGTCCTGAGTCGGTGCAATTCTCGCTCCGGGTTGAGCGAGAAACCTACGAGGGCCTACAGGCAATCGCCCGGGAACGTCACGTCACGTTCAGCGATGTCGCTCGAGATGCCATTGCCCGATACGTCAGAAGTGGGGGGAAGCTGGCGTTGACCAATGTGCAGATCTCGTTCCGGAAAGATCAAGGCATGCTGGTTCAGATAGCCGGAGGGCGGGCAGAAATGACCTCGAGCCGTCGGCTTGCGGACCCTAACGAACGAGCACTGCTTGGCGCCCCGCCGGTGACTTCCTAGCGATCGCGGGCGCAACGTCCGCATATTGGGTCGAGGCAGGCCGTAATGAGTCGATCTGCTGTGGCCCGCCCGGAGGGATTCGAACCCCCGACCTACTGATCCGAAGTCAGTCGCTCTATCCACTGAGCTACGGGCGGAGCGGCCATGGTAGCCCGAGGGGCGGCGCGGGGACGAATCTCAGCGAAGCGCCCAGAGCGACCAGCCGCCGCACTGGTCGGGCGCGGCTAGCAGGACGTCGCAGGCGTTGAACTGGGCGATGAGCGGATAGTCGATCTGGACGACGAACGCGCGATCGTAGTCAGACGCCGGCCAGATGAGGTTGACCGGATAGTTGTCGGGGACGACCCATTGACAGATCGTCGCCAGGTCATGGGTTGGGGGTCCCGTCGACCTGAAGCCGCTAACCAGAACGACAGCGTCGACCACCGCGACCAGGACCCCGATGCCGCCAGGCATCGGGCCCGACGGGAGGCGCCGTGGGACCGTTGGCACGGCCGAATGATATCGAGCGCGGGTCCCCGACCGTCTCCAGGTCGGGCGCTGTCTACCAGGCCGGCGCGATCTGCCGCTCGAGCCACTCGGCGGGTTCCTGCCGCGGCCGGATCAGCTCGGCACGACCACCGCGGACGGCGACCTCGGGCGGGATCGGGTGCGAGAGGAAGAGCGGCATCGACTCGGTGAAGCCGTACGCGCCGACGTCGAGAACGGCCATCAGGTCGCCGACCTCGGGCGGCGCCATCACCGCCGCGTGGCTGAAGACATCGAGCCCCGAGCACAGCGGCCCGGCGACCGTGACCGGAACCATCCGGCCGCGGCCCGAACCCTCGGTTCGGCCGCCGAGCGACCGGATGCGGTGGTCCTGGCCGACCAACGCCGGGCGCAGGACGTGGTGGACCCCACCGTCGAGGATCACGACGACCGACCCGTCAACGGTCTTGCGGTCGACGACTCGCGCGACGTATGCGCCCGCGTGCCCGACGAGGAATCGCCCCGGTTCGAGCAGGAGGCGCGCGTCGGAGAACACTGGATCGATCGCCCAGTCGCGTGTGATCTCGGCGAGACCTGCTCCGAGCCGGACCAGGTCGAGCGATTCCTCGTGGGGCTCGTACGGGATCCCGAGACCGCCGCCGGCGTCGACGAGCCGGAGCGAGGTCCCGGCACGCAACGCGAGGCGCCGGGCCGCGCGAACGGTCGCGGCGACATGCTCGACCAGCGCTCCCGCATCGAGCACGTTGGATGCCCCGAACGCGTGGAGCCCGAGCAGGTCGAGGTGTGGCGAAATGGCGGCCCGGTGCGCGGCCGCGGCGAGGTCCGCGGCGTCCATCCCGAACTTGCCGGCACCGTCGTCGCCCACGAGGCGGACCCGTTCGAGCCGGGCATTCTCGGAGACCGCGGCGCGCAGGAGGACCGGCTGGACACGACCCATCGCCTCGGCAACCGCCTCGAGACGACCCAGCTCGCCGGGCGATTCCACGGTGACGGCGCGGATCCCGGCGGCCACAACGGCTTCCAGCTCCGCGTCGCGTTTGCCCGGCCCGGTCATGACGATCCGGTCCGGCGCGATCCCCGCGCGGCGTGCCGTCGCGAGCTCGCCGCCCGACGCGATGTCGGCACCCAGCCCTAGCCGACCAAGGTGCGAGACGACGGCGAGTGCCGGGTTGGCCTTGACGGCATAGGCGAGTTCGACGACCGGCGGAAGGACGGCCTGCAGCGTCGCCACCTGGCGTTCGATGACGTCGAAGTCGTAGACGTAGAACGGCGTCCCGAAGCGTGCGGCGAGGTCCTCCGGCACGAGACCGGCGAGCCTCCCCGACTTGAGGATCTCGTTGCGTGCCGGGGGTCGGCCGCGACGCGGTCGAGAGAGGAGTTCGAGGCTCATCGGAGAGCCCCTTCAAGCGCGACACGGGCCGAGGTCCGCTCGTCGCGGTCCTTGACGAGCAGGGCGACTGATACGGAGAGGCCGTGCTCGACGGCGAATGCGCCGCCAAGCGGACGCGCCCCCGGCACGATGACGGCGCCGGGCGGGATGACGAGGGGTGCCTCGGCGGTCCCGTCGAGGATTCGGCCGCGAACGAGATCGTAGAGGCGGGACGTCCCGGTCAGCGTCACCCCGGCCCCGATGACCGCGCGTCGCCCGACGAGGACGCCCTCGAGGAGCGCGCTCCCCGCGCCGACGAACGCGTCGTCCCCGACGATCACGGGCCGCGCGCCGGGCGGCTCGAGGACGCCGCCGATCGCGACGCCGGCCGCGAGATGGACGCGCGCTCCGACCTGGGCGCACGACCCGACGAGGACGTGCGAATCAACCATCGTCTCGGCGCCGACCCACGCCCCGACGTTGAGATATGAGGGCGGCATGATCACGACGTTCTCGCCGAGGTGGACCCCGCGCCGCACGGCGGTCCCGCCTGGCACGATCCGCCACGGACCGCCGGCAAGGTCGGCGCGCGGCGGGACCCCGGCACGGTCGCGGAAGGTGAGCGGGCCGGCGGCCGAATCCGTCATCGTCCGGTCCGCGAAGCGGGCGAGAATCGCCGCCTTGACGTCCGGCCGGATCCGCCAACCGTCCGGGGCGGTCGGGTCGGGCTCGGCCGCGCGCAGCCGGCCCGTTTCGAGGTCGTCGAGGATCGTCGCCGGATCGATGGCGGCTGTTGGCAGGCGCGCATCTGCCGGCTCGAATGACGTAGCTGTCATGCCACCGCCTCGCGGGAGGTCGTCGGCGCGGCGATCCGGCCACCGGCACTGTCGATCAGCCCGAGCGCCCGGAGCGTGGCGGCCATCGCGGCCCGACCCGGCTCGTCGATCGGCAGGAGCGGGGCACGGACCATGTCGGACTCGAGGAGGCCCATCAGCCGCAGGGCGGCCTTGGCCGGGACCGGGTTCGGCCCGCCCCGAAAGTTGCCGAAGAAGAGCGGAAGCCAGCGTTCGTGGACGCGGCGCGCGGTCTCCCAGTCGCCGGCCCGCGCGGCCACGCACAGCGCAACGAGCTCGCCGGGGATCTCGTTGGACGCCACCGAGACGACGCCATCGCCGCCCATCGCGAGCACCGGGAGGGTCCAGGCGTCGTCGCCGGCGAGGACCGCGACGTCGCGCGGCCGATCGCGGCAGATTCGCGAGATCTGCTCGAGGTTGCCGCTCGCTTCCTTGACCGCGACGACGCGTGGGTGTTCGGCGAGCCGCAGGAACGTGTCGGCATCGACGTTCGAGCCGGTCCGCGAGGGGACGTTGTAGACGACGATCGGGAGGTCGCCCTCATCGGCGATCGCACGGAAATGTGCGTTGAGCATCCTGGCGTCCGGGCGGTTGTAGTACGGCGCGACGACGAGCGCGGCATCGGCACCGAGCTCGGCCGCCCGGCGCGTGGCCCGGATCGTCGCCGCGGTGTCGTTGCTCCCGGTCCCGGCGATCACCCGGATCCGGTCGCGGGACGGTCGCTCGGCGGCGACCTCGACGGTGGCGGCGATGAGCCGCTCGCGCTCCTCGGTGGAGAGCGTCGGCGACTCGCCGGTCGTCCCGCACGGAACGAGCCCGTCGATCCCGGCGAGGATCTGCCAGCGGACGAGGCGGCGGAACGCGCCCTCGTCGAGCGCGCCCTCGGCGGTGAATGGCGTGACGAGCGCGGTGAACGCGCCCCGCAGCATCGGGTGGGTTGCGGGGACTGTGGTGGTGGGCATGGTCGAGCTGGTGTGACTGATCTCGGTCATCGGAGGGTCCTTTCAGGCAGCGATTGGGTCGCGAGCGATGAGCTCGTCGACGATGGGGTCGAAGGTGTGGATACCGGGTTCGCGCGGGGTTCGTTCGAGCCAATCGGCGGCCGCGAGAATCCCCGCCGCGTAGGCGGTTCGATCGCGGGCCGTGAGGCGCAGCTCGATGGTCTCCCCGGCGGCATCGAAGCCGACGAGATGCATCCCCGGCGAGGCGCCCGCGCGGACCGAGACGACTTCGAGATCGTCGGCGCTCGAGAGGCGGGGGTGGCCGCTCGCGATCCGCCGCGCCAGATCGGCGGCCGTCCCGGACGGTCGGTCGCGCTTCGAACGGCGGTGCCACTCGAGCAGGTACGGGTCGAACCCCTCGAGCGGGCCGAACAGCTCGACCGCCGCCTCCACGAGCCGGCCGAAGAGCACCACCCCGAGACTGAAGTTCGAGGCGGCCACGGCCGCCGCGCCGTACTCGTCGAGGAGCGACGCCACGCGCGGCCGATCGGCGGTCCAGTCGGTCGTGGCGATGACGAAGCGGCGGACGCCGGCCTCGAGGCTCGTGGCGATGTTTGCCGCGACGGCATCGCCGCGCGACGCCTCGACGACCGTCCCGACACCGGCGAGGTCGCGCGGATGGTGGCGCCCGCTCGCGGGCCGGCCGACCAGCCGGACCTCGAGCGCGGTGCCGGTCGTGGCGACCCGTGCGGCCCGATCGCGCGCCGCGGTCTCGACCGCCCGGCCGAGTCCGCCGTCACCGAGGATCAGCAGCGTATCCATGTCGTCGTCCCTTCCAATCGAGGTCAGGGAGCCGCCGGAGAGGGAGATCGCAGGCAATCAAAAACCGCGGTCACCGTCGTGGTGCCGCGGCCCCTGGAGTCTCCGTTCCCTGGAGGCTCCGGTTCGTCCTGTGTGACGCGCCGATTACCGCCCCAGGGCCCGTGCCTCCCGGCAGGGCCGCCAGAGCTTCTTCTTGGACGCTTCCGAGAAGGTGAGGCGGTACATGCTGCAATTCTTACGCATAAGTCGGGGCCGATGCAAGCATTACCCGGGAGGATGCCGGATTCGTGCTCGACACGGCGGATTTGCCGCGCCGGCTTGCGCCCGGCCGCGGCGGATGATACACATCGCCGGTGCTCATCGAACGACGCCGCCGGACGCGACGCGCGCGTTTTCTCGTGCCCGCCGGCCTGGGTATCGTCGCGGTTCTGATCATCGGGTTCGTGGTCGCGGGATCCCCGCTTGATGGGCCGCTCGTCGCCCCCGCCCGCGCCGCCGCGGCGCCCGTCAATCAGCTGCCGATGGAGAACGCCACGGCGGGCCGGCCTCCCGTCGCGCCCCTGCTTCACGACGGGAGCGAAGGGATCCGCGACGACGCGAGCGAAGCGTTCCCCGGTGACGCGGCGCCGGTCGCGAACCTGACCGGCTACCGCTGGCCGCTGCCGCACGCTCGGATCACGCTGCCGTTCGGCGCGACGCCGTGGGGGCAGTGGCTGGTCGACGGTCGATCCGTCCACGACGGTGTCGACCTCGCCACGTTCTGTGGCGATCGGATCGTCGCGGCGCACGACGGCACGGTTCTGGCCGCCGGGCGGCATTTCGACGAGTTCCTCGGCTGGGTCGGCGACCTGACGCCGTACTACGCGCGGCTCGAGGCCAAGCACCTGTGGGGCACGTTGCCGATCGTCGTCGTCATCGACGACGGGAACGGCTACCGGAGCATGTACGCCCATCTCGGGAAGACAGTCGTCAAGCCCGGCGATGGCGTACACGCCGGCGACCTCCTGGGATACGAGGGGCGGACCGGCCATGCCTCGGGCTGCCACCTCCACTACGGGTTGTTCAGCCCGTTCGAGCTCGATC
>JBDTNS010000051.1:0-10175 GCA_039933675.1 Chloroflexota bacterium | reverse complement strand
GGGCCCCGCTGAAGATCGCGATGATCGACGCGAGGAACGCGAAGCCGGGAACGCCGCTGCCGATCGTGAAGTAGCTGAAGATGACGTAGGCCAGGATCAGCAGGCCGAAGACCGTGAACACGAAGCCGATGACGCTCGCGATCTGGAGGGGCAGCGTGCTGAACCCGGTCATCATGTTGAACGCGTGCGTCACGAGCTTGCGGAACGAGTAGTTCGAGGCGCCTTGCTGGCGCGGCTCGTGGCGGACCGGGACGCTCGCAAAGCCCGATGTTCCCCAGGTCAGGAGGACGTCGATCGAGACGTCAGGCCCACGGTAGCTCGCGAAGGCGTCTCGAACCGCCGCACGAAAGGCACGGAACGCGCTTACGTGGCGAGCCGTTTCGGCACCCATCGAGGACTGCAGCGCCAGCTTCGTGATCCGCGACGCCTGGTCGCGGAGGAAGCCGTGCTGCTCGTTCAATGGCGTGCCGTACACGACGTCGACCCCGCCACCGAGTTCGGCCAGGAGCTTGCCGATCTCCTCGGGCGGGTTCTGGAGGTCGTCGTCGAGGGTCACGATGACCTCGTGGCGAGCGGCCCGGATCCCACACAGCAGCGCGTTGTGCTGGCCGTAGTTGCGGCTCATGCGGATCCCGCGCACATGCGGGTCGGTGGCGGCGAGCCGCTCGATGACCTCCCAGGAACCGTCGCCGCCGTTGTCCTCGACGAAAATGATCTCGTAGCGATCGGCGAGCCCAGCCAGGACGTCGGTCAGGCGTCGGTGGAGTTCGTCGAGCATCGGCGCGGAGCGATAGACCGGCACGATCGCGGAGATCTCCATCCGGTCGGATACTAGAGCATCGATTCAGCTGCCGCGGTAGGTCGTCAGCGAGAAGGGCGCGAGCAGGACCGGGACGTGGTAGCTGCGGGTCGCGTCGGTGACCCGGAGATCGAGCGTCAGCCGTCGAAAGAAGCGCTCGCCGGCTGCGACCGCGGGTGCGGCGGCGGACGTCACCGAGGGCGCCGTCGCGTCGCCCGCCAGCTCGGATACGAGGTTGAATTCGAGCCGGTAGTCCCCGGCAGTCAACGGGCGCTCGAGGAGATCGCGGACACGACCGTCCGCATCGGTCAGCGCCTGGGTCAGCCGTACCGGGCGGCCGTCGTCGACGATGCGGTAGAGCGTGACGTGGACGCCGATCGCCGGGAGACCCTGCTCGGTGTCGAGGACATGGGTCGAGATCGTCGGGGTCGTGTGATTCGCGCCCTGCGCCACGCTATCCTCCGCGGATGGGTACGTTGCAGATCGTCGTCGGCGACCTCCACTTTAGCGCCCGCTGGGAGCCCGCCGCGCCGCGGACGATCGAGGCGATCCGGCACATGCTTCCGATCGAGTCGAAGCTGATCCATTGCCGCTGGACCGGCGAATCGACCTGGATCCCATTCGGGGACTTCCGGCCTGGGCTGGACTACGAGAATCACACCTCGCATCCGGCGCCCGGCGCGCTGGCGATCTACCCAGGCGGGATCAGCGAGTGCGAGATCTTCTTTCCGTACGGCGGCTGCACGACCGCTTCCAAGGTGGGCCAGCTCGCGGCCAACCATTTCGCGACGGTCATCGTCGACGACGGCTGGGACGACCGGCTCCGCGAGATGGGCCGGCGCTGTCTGTGGGAAGGCGCCCAGGCGATCTCGATCCGCGAGGTCGAGTGACCCGCTGGATGGCGTAGAAGCGGGATCCTCGTCGCGCTTCCAAGATACTACCATGTGGTAGCATTCTCCCATGCCACCCGGCTCGCGGCTCTCGCTCCTGTTCGAGTTCTTTGCCACCGGACAGCGCGTCCGGACGCTTGTTGGCGAAGCGATGGCCGGCGCCGCGCTTCGATCCGATGACTATGCCGTCTACAGCGTCCTGTTCGACGATGGCCCGCAGACCCCATCCGACCTCGCGCGACGGGTCGGGATGCCCCCGACCACCATGTCGCACTACGTTCGGGCGCTCCTTGCACGTGGTCACGCGGCCCGCGAGGTCGTAGCCACCGACCGTCGATCGTACCGGCTCGCGCTCACGCCCGAGGGCCTTCGGGCCCATGCCGCCGCGAGCCGGGCATTCCGCGAGGCGGACCAGAGGTTCATGACAGCGCTCGAGATCGATGAGGATGCGGCGCGGGCGATGCTCGCGGCCATCGGCACGGCAGCGGCGATCGCCGAATCCGCTCTCATCGCCGATTCGATGGAGGTTGCGGGCTGATGTTTTGTCGAACGACGCATGCCGCGCGCCTCACCACGTTGGCTCTCGCAACGACCCTTGCCATCGGGTGCGGGGGCCCGGCGCCCTCCTCGAGCCCATCGAGCGCAGCGTCGGCTTCCGGCCCCCTGGTGACCGCCGCCGGTTCCGTGGCACCAGGTATCGGCACAGCCACCCCCTCCGCGCTCACGGCATTGACCCGCGACGGCGGCTGGAGGGCAGACATCGATGCCCTTCTCGAGGCGCGCGAGCGTTACCACCCCAACCCGTGGCACGGATTCGACCGCGATACCTGGATCGCCGCGGCCGATGCCGCCAAGGTCAGAATCCCGACCCTGACCGACGCCCAGGCACTGGTCGAGGTCGTTCGGCTCGCCGCGATGCCCGACTGGGGTGGTCGCGACGGCCACACCGGGATCTTCTTCCTCCCCGACAGCGGGGTCCACGCCTACCCGATCCTGCTCTGGCAGTTCAGTGACGGGATGGTCATCACGGCCGCGCGTGCCCCGTACGAGAAACTCGTCGGCTCGCGGATCGAAGCCATCGCCGGCCGACCGATCGCCGACGTCCTCGCCCTGGTGGAACCGCTGGCACCACGCGACAACGACTCCAACCTGCTGTCGTATGGGCCGCTCTACATGCGAATCACCGAGTTGCTGGCAGGACTCGGGGTCATCGACGCGGTCGGACCGGCGACATTCACGCTGGTCGACCAGAAAGGAACGCGGAGTGATGTCGAGATCGAACCGATCACGGTCGCCGACGACGTTGCCTGGCACCACGGCGATCCGCTCCACCTGCCCGATGACCGACCGCTCTGGCTGAGCAAGCGTGACACGAACCTGTGGTGGACCTTCCTCGACGACTCGCGGACCGTCTACATCCAGTACAACGAAGTCCTTGGATCGGTGGGAACGGTGGCGGAGGAGGTTCTTGCGCGAGTGAGGCAGGGTGGCGTCGATCGCGTCGTCGTGGATCTTCGCAACAACGGTGGCGGCGACAACTCGACCTATCGAGCACTGCTGACGGCCCTCGCGGATCCGGCGATCGATCGCGCCGGGCACCTGACGATCCTGACTGGACGACTCACCTTCTCGGCCGCGGCGAACTTCGCGGCCGATCTCGAACAGACGACCGACGCGACGTTCGTCGGCGAGGCGATGGGCGGCAGTCCGAACCTGTACGGGGACGTTCGACGTATCGACCTGCCGTACGGCGACCAGGCCCTCTTCATGGCGACCCGCTACTGGCAGCGGAGCACGGCGGATGACCTCCGTCTGACGATCGAGCCCGACCTCGCGATCCCGCTCTCGTCCGAGGACTACTTCGCCGGCCGCGATCCCGTCCTCGACGCCGCGACCGGGCAGACGCCAGCGGGCGAGTGAGCGGCGGGTATCCTTCCCCGATGACGGAGCGGCCGGATCTCCTCGTCCTCGGTGGCACGGTCGTCACCGCCGAGGGATCGCGGCGCGCGGACGTGGCGGTCGCGGGCGGACGGATCACCGCAGTCGAGCCCGACCTGAGAGGCCTTGCGGCCGGCGCCGACGACGTCATCGATGTGAGCGGGCTGCTTGTCCTCCCCGGCGTCATCGACGTCCATACCCACACCCGGGTCGCCTCCGATGCGGAGCCCGACCGGTTCTTCCAGGATTCGGTCGCCGCGGCGTTCGGTGGCACGACGACATTCCTGTCGTTCAACAACCCGGGGACGGGATCGTCCCCCGCCGCGGAACGTTCGCTCTTGACGGGCGTTCGCGAGTGGCGAGCCGCGACCGACGGCGACAGCGCCGTCGACGTCGGGCTCAGCCTCGCGATCAGCGGCCGAGCCGACGATCCCATCGGCGAGCTCGCGGCCACGATCGACGCCGGGATCGCGACCTCGAAGGCATTCATGGTCTTCGACTACCGGCTCGACGACGCTCGGCTCTTCGAGTCCATCCGGGTGATGGCACGACACAGCGGCATGCTCCAGGTCCACTGCGAGGACCCCGTCCTCCTCGACGCCGCCGTTGCCTCCGCGTTGCAGCATGGTGACGTGTTACCGCGCTACCAGGCTACTACGCGACCAAGCTATGTCGAGGCAGTGGCGACGGCCCGGGCGATCGCGTTCGCCCGGATGGCCGAGTCGCCGGTCCACGTTGTCCACCTCTCGTCGGCGGCGGCGCTCGACGAGGTCCGCCGCGGGAAAGCGGCCGGCGTCCGCGTCAGCGCCGAGACGTGTCCGCACTATCTCGTGCTGACAGAGGAGCGCTACGACGACCCCGATCCCATGGCGGCTGCCCGCTACCTCATCGGCCCGCCGTTGCGAACTGCCGCTGACCGCGACGCACTTTGGACCGGCCTGGCGGACGGCTCGCTCGACCTGGTCGCGACCGACCATGTGCCCGATCGACTCAACGTTGAAAAGGCAGCCGCGGGTCGCGGCGTTCCGTTCAACGAGATCAGCAACGGGGTACCCGGCATCGAGACCCTCCTGACGGTCCTCTACAGCGAGGGTGTCGCGCGCGGCCGGATCACGATCGAGCGGTTGGTGGACCTCCTGTCGACGACCCCGGCGGCCCGGTTCGGGCTGGGCCGAAAAGGCGCTCTCGAAGTCGGCCGCGACGCCGACATCGTCGTGTTCGACCCGACGGTGCGCCGAACGATTCGTGCCTCCGATCTCCACCATACCAGCGACTACACCCCGTACGAGGGCCTCGAGGTCGAGGGCGAAATCCGCGACGTATTCGTCCGTGGCAAGGCCGTCATTCGAAACCGGACGTGCGTCGGAACCCGCGGGGCGGGCGCCTTCGTCGAACGAGGCGCGCCCACCGGGTGATGCCGGGATAAGCATCACCCAGGAAACCCTTTCTTCCGCGGGCCTACGGGTCGAGCATCCCGTACGCGCGCAACGTCAGGAACTCGGCGAAGTCGCCGTCCAGGACCAGGCGATCCAGCAGCCCGGCGGCCTCGGCGAGGCGCCCCTCCCCGGCTCCACCCAGCCGCGCGAGTTCCTCGTCGCGGATCGACTCGTAGAGCGCCGCATCGAAGGCGCGCCCGTCGGCGAGGGTGACCCCGCGTGTCCGCCACAGCCAGAGTTGCGACCGCGAGATCTCGGCCGTCGCGGCATCCTCCATCAGGTTGTCGATGGCGGCCGCGCCGACACCGTTCAGCCACGAATCGAGATAGGCCAGGGCGACCCGGACATTGGCCCGGACGCCAGCCTCGGTGACACCTCCGCCGGGCACGTGCAAGTCGAGGAGCGCGTCGGCTGTCACCGAGACGTCCTCCCGCAGGCGACCCTTCTGGTTCGGGGCCGCGCCCAGGACGTCATCGAAGATCTCGGTCGCGAGCGGGACGAGGTCCGGGTGCGCGACCCACGTCCCGTCGAACCCGTCGCGACTCTCGCGTTCCTTGTCGTCGCGGACCTTGCCGAGCGCCCGTTCCGTGACGGCCGGGTCGCGCCGGTTCGGGATGAACGCCGCCATCCCGCCGATCGCGTGGGCCCCACGTCGATGACAGGTACGCACCAGCAGCTCCGTGTAGGCCCGCATGAACGGGACGGTCATCGTCAGTTGCGCGCGGTCGGGCGTCTCGAGCGAGGGATCGGCGTGGAACTTCTTGATCGCGCTGAACAGGTAGTCCCAGCGGCCGGCGTTGAGCCCGGCAGCGTGCTCGCGTAGCTCGTAGAGGATCTCGTCCATCTCGAACGCTGCGGGGATCGTCTCGATGAGGACGGTCGCCCTGATCGATCCGCGCGGGATCCCGAGCGCCCCCTGGGCGTGGACGAAGACCTCGTTCCAGAGCCGCGCCTCGTGGTGGCTCTCGAGCTTGGCGAGATAGAAGTACGGTCCGCTCTCCCGTCGCAGCGCCTCCGCGCCGTTGTGGAAGAGATAGAGACCGAAGTCGAACAGGCTCCCCGAGACCGGGATCCGATCGACCAGCATCCCCGATTCGACGAGGTGCCAGCCGCGTGGCCGGAGCACGAGCGTGGCGATCTCGTCATTGAGCCGGTAGCGCTTGCCTTCCAGCGAGTCGAACGTGAGCGTCCGCCGCACCGCGTCGATGAGCGCCGCCTGCCCACCGACGACGTTGGCCCACGTCGGCGACAGCGAATCCTCAAGATCGGCCATGAACACGCGGGCGCCCGAGTTGAGCGCGTTGATCAGCATTTTCGGTTCGGCCGGGCCCGTGATCTCGACCCGGCGGTCGTCGAAGTCGGCCGGCGCCGCGGCGACGGTCCAGTCGGCCTCGCGAACCTCGCGTGTGGCCACGCTGAAGTCTGGCCTCGCGCCCGCATCGAGCTCGGCCTGACGCTCCTGCCGCCGCTCGAGGAGCGCGACCCGTGCCGGCCCGAACCGACGATGCAGGTCGGCCACGAACGCCAGCGCGTCGTGCGTCAGCACCCGGTCGGCACCCGGGACGTTCTCGCGCCGCAGCTCGATGCCGTCGGGCATGCGCCGGTCCGGGGTGTCGGCGACGTTGCGCATCAGCCGTCGCTGCGGCGCACGGTCGCCTCGATCAGGCCGTGCGGCTCGGTGGTCGGTGTATAGATCTCCCGGTCGTTCTCGAGACCGAAGGACGACAGGTCGATGAGCCAGTGATGGAGGTTCGGCAGGATCATCCGGACCTCCTCGATCTCCTGGTGACGCTCGAGGATCGCGCGGGCCATGATCCAGACCGAGGCCTGGACCGACGGACTGTCGTGGTCGGCGAACACCTCGAGCAGCGTCGAACGGACGGCCTCGAACGTCGGGTCGGCGTCGAGATCGGGTGAGCCGTAGCGCCAGATGGCGGTCAGCCGGGTGGCCATCAGTCGATCGTCGGTCTCGGGCAGGGTCGCGTACCGGTCGCGGGGAAAACCGCTGAACGCCGATCGGCCGGTCTTCATCACGACCAGGTCCTCGACGCCGGCCTCGACCACGACGCCGCCACGCGATGCGGTGACCGTGGCCAGACGCGTCCCCTCCCCGCCGCGCACGAACGCGTCGGGGGCCGGCCCGCCATCGACCGCGATCGGGCTCCAGTGGTGGGCCCGGACGTTGACCGTCGCGCTCTCGACCTGGGGCGACTCGAGGAAGTGCTCGGCCAGCGCCCGGCCATACGCCTCGATCGAGCCGTCCAGGTGGTCCTTGGCGAAGGCATAGGCCGTGTTCTTCATGGTGTCGGTGGCGACCACCGTCGAGTTGTCGCCGTCGGTGTGGGCGGCCCCGAAGTCGCCTTCCAGGGCGATCGCCACGGTCAGGTCGCGCACCCGGTGACCCGTCGGCTCGCGGACGACGCGAACGAGACGGATCGCCGCCTTGCCGTACCGGTTCGAGGTGAGCTCGATCACGCGCGTTCCTCCGCTGCTGCTGCCGTCAGCGTGGCATACCGGTCGTGCGCGATGTCGATGACGGCCTCGAGGGCACGGGCGAGCTCCGCGTCGCGGTCCGCCTTGAGCGCGGCCGCCAAACCGGCCAGCAGCTCCGCCCGCGAGCGCCCCGCGACGTGGACGCAGTAGCGGAACCCGAAGCGAACCTCGTAGGCCGCGTTCGATCGATCGAGCTCGGCGGCGGCCCTGGCACGCTCGGCCTCGCTGGCAGCGACCGCTTCGAACGCCTCGCGGAGGGCGTCGCGGTCATAGCCCTGCTCGGCGAACGAGAGCGTCGAGACCGTGGCCGGCGGCGCGCCGAGTCGCGGGTGCGCATCGATCAACTCGATCTGCTCCTCGGGCGGCATCGCCCGGGCGATCTGGCGGGCGCTCGCGAACATCGCATCGGCCGAACCGAACGGCCGGGCCATGGCCAGCCGGCCGAGAAAGCCCCGGGCACCCTCGAACAGCGGCGAGACGGCTGCCGCGAAGGCCCCCGGGGCGATGACGTCGAGCCGATCGATCGAGAGGGCTGTGGCGGTCGGGTCGGCGGCCCGGCTCGGCTCGGTTATCACCAACCGCCCGCCTCGCGGATCAGTCGATGGAGGACGCGGGCGGCCACCAGCCGCCGGTACGCAGCGGTCGAACGGACGTCGTCGATCGGCTGGAGCTCGGCGGCCAGCGTATCGGCCGCGAGATCGGCCGTCTCGGGGGTCGGCGGCCGTCCCTCGATCACGGCCTCGGTTCGAGTCGCTCGGATCGGCGTGGCTGCCACCGACCCGAGCGCCAGCCGAACGTCGGTCCAGCGCGCGGTCGGGTTACCGTCACGCCAGCCGAGCGCGACCGCGACCTTGCTGATCGACTGGGCGCGGCGCGTCCCAACCTTACGGAAGCGCAGCTCGCGACCGGATCGCAGCGGGATGCGGATACGCAGCAGCAGCTCGTCGGGGGCCAGGGCGGTACGACGGTAGCTCGTCCAGAACTCGCCGGCCGGCACCTCCCGCTCGCCGCGCACAGAACCGAGCACGAACGAGGCGTCGGCGGCGAGCAGCACGGGCAGCGTATCGCCCGCCGGCGAGGCGTTGGCGATGTTCCCGCCGAGCGTGCCCCGGTTCTGGATCTGGGCCGCCCCGATCGTCGCAGCCGCCTCGACCAGGACGGGCAGATGCTCATGACACACCGCCGACCGCCGGATTTCCGTGTAGGTCGTCAGCGCCCCGAGGCTGACCGCATCGCCCTCGACGGCGATCCCGCGCAGGGCATCGAGCCGCCACAGGTCGAGGATCCGGTCGGGCGGCTCACCGAGCTCGCCGGTCAGGGCGACCATCAGGTCGGTCCCCCCGGCGATCGGCCGGGTCGGCGCCTCGGCCAGGATGGCGTACGCCTCGGCGAGCTCGCTCGGGCTGGAGACGGGCGGCTCGACCGGCATCCTGGACTCAGCCGCCGGACCGGCGGTGCCAGACGCGCCCGGCGACGAGCAGGAGCAGCGAGGCGACGATGCCAAAGCCGATCGCCGCCAGCTTGGGTGTGAAGGCGACCGACGGCGCCGCATCCGAGGTGTCGCCGGACGGCGGCTCGGCGGCCGGCGGCTCGCCGCGCAACGGGGCGAGCGGCGTAGTGAGGGCCTGCGGTCGGTGACCGTTGGTCGGGACGGCGATCCGATCGGTGTCGGGACTCATGGCCTGCCTCCGGGTGCGGTGAGCGGCGGATAGGCGCGGATGGCGGTGCTGCCGGCCGCTCGGGCGATGGCCTCGACGATCTTGGTGTAGCCGGTGCACCGACACAGGTTGCCGGCGATCGCCTCGCGGATCTCGTCCTCGTCCGGACCGCCGCCACCGTCGAGGTAGGCGCGCCCGGCCATCAGCATGCCGGGCGTGCAGATCCCGCATTGCGCACCGCCGGTCTCGAGGAAGGCGGTCTGGAGCGCGTCGAGGCGGCCGACGGCCGGCGCCAGCCCTTCCACCGTCGCGATGGTCGCGCCGTCGACCTGGCAGATCGGGACGAGGCAGGAGTCGACCGGCACGCCATCGAGCAAGACCGTGCACGCGCCGCACTCGCCCTCGCCGCAGCCCTCCTTGGTCCCGGTGAGGGCCAGCTCTTCGCGCAGGACGTCGAGCAGCCGGCGCATGCCCGGGACGTCGACCTCGACGGGCTGGGTGTTGACGGTGAACCGGAACGCGGTCATCAGCTTGGATCCGGCCGGGTGGCGGCCGGGGCGAGCGGCGGCGGGGTCACCACCGCCGCCGAAGCGATCGCCGGGGACGAGGCACCCGGTGGCAGCGGCGCCACGCTGGCCACGCCCGAGATGCCGGCGAGGACCCGCTCCGGGCTGGCCGGCAGGTCGGCGATCCAGACGCCGGTCGCATCGGCGATGGCGGCGATGACCGCCGGCGCACCGACGTCCATCGGCAGCTCGCCGACTCCCTTGGCGCCATGCGGAGCGCCGTCAAACGGCGCCTCGACCAGGATCGTGGTGATCCGCGGCGCGTCAAGCGAGGTCGGGATGATGTACGTCGCGAGCCGGTCGTTGAGGTAGCGCCCGTCGCGCAGCTTGATTTCCTCGGTGGTGGCGTAGCCGACCGCCTGGAGCGTGCCGCCCTCGACCTGGCCCTCGGCCAG